>CAMWLH010000338.1 GCA_947175045.1 uncultured Clostridia bacterium
GACGAAAAGGACAGCGAGGCTTTCGACGCGCTGGTGGCGGAGCTTGACGAGTGCTACGCAAAGCTTGACGAGATCGGCGAGAAGATCGACGAATACAAGAATGAAGTTTCCTGCCCCGATTGCGGCGTAAAGTCCAAGAGGGACAATAACTACTGCCCCAACTGCGGCACGAAGCTGCCCGAACGTCCCGTTGAGCCCGAGGTTTCCGAGGAAGCCGCGGATGCTTCCGAAGCGGAGACCGAGGCGGAGATATCCGACGACAAGGGCGAGGAATAATGAAATAAACCGCCGCGCGGGGTCGGTGAGAGCTGCTCTCGTGCGGCGGTCAATTCTTAATTTTCTTTGAAAGGACAGACTGGAATATGGCTGAGCTTAGATGGAATCCGTTGATTAACGACTGGGTGATGATCGCCTCGCACAGGCAGAACCGCCCTCAGATGCCAAAGGACTGGTGTCCTTTCTGCCCGAGTGGCGGAAAGGTGCCCGACTACGAGGTGTTGGAGTACGACAATGACTTCCCCGCGCTCTCGCAGACCCCGCCCGAGCCCGACGATGTGGCGAACGACTTTTTCAAGGTCGCTCCCGCTTACGGAAAGTGCGAGGTCATACTGTATTCACCCGAGCATACCAAAACGCTCAAGGAACTGCCGCAGGGTCATGTTGAAAAGCTGGTCGACCTGTGGTGTGAGAGGTTTGAAGCGCTGAGGGCGGACGAAAAGATAAAGTTTGTGTTTATTTTTGAGAACCGCGGCGACGTGGTGGGAGTTACCATGCCCCACCCGCACGGTCAGATATACGGGTATAGCTTTATTCCGAAAAAGCTTCAGCTTGAGGACGAGGCATACCGCAAGAGTATGGAAAACGGGAAGTGCCTGTGCTGCGATATGCTTGACCACGAAAAGGCGGACGGTCGCAGAGTTATCTTTGAAAACGACAGCTTTACGGTGTTCCTGCCCTTTTTCTGCGAGTACCCATACGGTATCTATATAATGGCAAAGCGTCATGTTCAGTACATTTCGGAGCTTAACGGCAAGGAGCGCTCCGACCTTGCGGATATCGTACGCAAGAGCGCGGGAACTCTCGACAGCCTGTTCGGGTACAATTTCCCCTATATGATGTGTATGTACAACGCGCCCGTGAACAGCGGCGACGTATCGCACCATCATTTCCACATCGCTTTCTACCCGCCTATGAGAAGCGCGGAGAAGCAGAAATTCAACGCTTCCAGCGAAACGGGCGCATGGGCGCACTGCAACCCCACCGCTCCCGAAGCTACCGCGCAGGAGCTGAGAGAAGCCTATAAGAGGTTCCTGGAGAGCGAAGAGTAAATAATTTTGAAGTATTGTCGGTTAAGCGCGCTAATAAGGAGCTTGACCGGCTTTTTTCGGGAGGAGAAATTCATGAAGTTTGACAAGGAACGGCTTTTTTGGGTTCACGAGCCCAAAAGCTATAAGATAGACGATGACAGAATAGTGATTGCTACCGCGCCGGAAACGGACTTCTGGAGAAGGACCTATTACGGCTTTTGTCATGACAATGCCCCCGCACTGCTTATCAAAACAGATGAGCGATATTTTTCATTTGGGGTAAGAACCGATTTTAATTTCAGCAAGCGTTTTGACCAGTGCGGCATAATGATTTACCAGAATGAGGAAAACAGCGTCAAGGTTGGCGTGGAGTACCACAATGAGAGTGAACAGTGGCTTGGTAGCGTTGTGACGAACAATGGGTTTTCGGATTGGGCTACCACGATTGTACCGCCGCAGGATCATATGTATCTGAGAGTAAGCCGCCGCGAGAGCGATTTCCTTATTGAAAACTCCGCTGATGGTGTGAATTACAACCAGATGAGAATAACTCATTTGTGCGAGGGCGGCGGTGAGATTAATATCGGGCTTTTTGCGTGCAGCGCCGAGGACGGTTCTTTTGATGCGGTATTCACGGAGTTCGGTTTTACTGACTGCAAATGGGAAGCGCATAAATAACCTTTGAAGATAGACTATCCGCAAGTCTTGACCGTGGAGCTGTTTTTGGGGGTGTAATATTGAAATATAAGCTTAGTACGGATTACACCGCAGAAGAAATCGGGTTTCTTGCGCGGAACAACTGTGAGATTCTCTCGGAAATAAGGCTCGGAAAAACCGATTTCTCCGATAACGAAACTCCGCGGAGAATGTTTAGGTACGGCGGTGAATATATCGCTGAAATTATTGACGGCGAAAGCGGAGAGACGGTTTGGGCGGTTTTGTCAAAATTCAAGGGGGTTTACAGGTTTACGGCATATTACAGCGATTTATCATCTTTAAGGAACGGCTTATGATAGGAGAAAAATAATGGAATATTATAACGATGGCAAAATTATCATAAGAGATCTGGAAGAGCGGGATATTGCGGGTATTGTCGAGGGCGAGATCGCGCAGGGCTGGCACCAAACAAAGGATAAGTATGAAATGAGATTGAGGGACAGCCGCGAGGGGCGTTCCATAGCTTTCGCGGCGGAATACAGGGGAGAAATAGCTGGTTACATAAATTTATACAGGAGCGCGGGAGGAGCGTTTTCGGGCAAGGGTATTCCCGAGATAGTTGATTTCGGCGTACTTGAGAAATTCCGATGCCGCGGTATAGGCGGCAGGCTGATGGATATCGCGGAGCAAGCCGCGGGAAAATACAGCGGCGCGGTATGTTTGGGCGTGGGTCTGCACAGCGGTTACGGCAGCGCTCAGAGAATGTATGTGAAGCGCGGCTATATCCCCGACGGCAGCGGCGTGTGGTATAGGGATTCCGTATGCGGTCAGAACGCGGATTGCCGCAACGACGACGATCTTGTTATGTATATGTCAAAGGAGCTAAAAGCACCGTCCCTTGAGGAGCAGTATATGGTCAAGCAGGAAAATATGAACATCTGGGAAGATCTTTATAAGGCGGCGAAAGCCGTACAAAACAGCAGAAAGATCTCCGATTATGTGGATGCGGGGGGCGTATCCGCGGCGGTGCTGTCCGCTTCGGGGAAGATATACACGGGAGTGTGTATAGACACCTGCTCTACTTTGGGAATATGCGCGGAGCGCAACGCTATTTTCAATATGATAACAAACGGAGAGAGCGAGATAACAAAGGTGCTGGCGATAATGCCGGACGGCAGATCGGGCGCTCCCTGCGGAGCCTGCCGCGAGCTTATGGTGCAGCTTATGCCCAAGAAGTACAAGGGTATATTGAGAATATACTACACTCCGCCCCCCCCAGCCCACACAACTT
>CAMWLH010000339.1 GCA_947175045.1 uncultured Clostridia bacterium
CGCGAGAGCCTGTGAAAACGGAGCGAAGCGGAGTTTTCGCGGGCGGGTCGCGGAAAATTTTTTTGAAATAAGGAGATAAAATGGCAAATAAACCTACAAAACAGCAGCAGAGAGCCATTGACGCTCCCCACGACAGCTCGGTCATAGTAACCGCCGCCGCGGGCAGCGGAAAAACCACGCTGCTGGTGGAGCGAATGGTGCGGCTGCTTTCGGACAAGTCGCTCGGGATAGACGGCGACAGCGCGGCTATAATGACCTTTACCCGCAACGCGGCGGACAGCCTGCGCGTGAAGCTGATGAAGGCGCTCGGGGAGAGGCTGAAGGCACCCGATACCTCGGAGGAGGAAAGGGAGTATCTCTCGGAGCAGCTTATAAAGCTGCGCTCCGCGCCGATAGGGACTATCGATTCGTTCTGCATAAATATTATAAGGGAAAACGTGCAGGCTTTCGGGCTGCCGATCAATTTCTCAATTGCCGATTCCGCGAAAAAGGCGAGTATGCAGACGCTCGCCATGCAAATGACTCTGCGGTATTTCTACGACGACGAGGGAGAAATAACTCCCGAGGACAGAGCCGCGCTTTTCTGCACGTTCAGCTTTGAGGACGATACCCTTTTGCAGCAGACTATACTGCGCATTTCCGAGAAGCTGAGCTCTTACGCGGACAGTATGGAGTGGCTGGATAGCTGTGCGGCTGCCTATGACAGCATAGAGAGCCTCGAAGCGCGGTATATGGGGATATTCGGCAGGAAAATAAAGGGTATCGTCACGGAGCTTTACCGCGAGGTGAGCCAATATGGGGCTATCATTGAGGAATACGACCTCTGGTGCGAAAACAATTTGCCCGACAAGCGGGAAAAAATAATAAAAAACCTGCGTGAGATAAGCCTTGCGGAGCGCGGGCTTTTCCGTAAAGCCGTAAGGTATTCCGCGGAAATGCGCAAAAAACCCTCTGCGGACGCGCTGGAGCGGCTTTGCACCCACTCCTCGGAGTTCAACTTAAAGCAGCTTGCCGCGCTGAATAGATTTGACGCGAGCAATCCCATAAAGGGCAAATTCAAGAAGTGCCGCGAAAAGGTCAAGGACGCGCTGAAAAAGCTGAACGAGCTCAGCTTTGTTAAAGCCGAGGAAGTTAATATGCTGGAGGGTCAGCGCTCAGCGGTAGGAACACTGGTTAAGCTGATAAAGACCTATATGGGATTTTACAGGGATATCAAACTGACCTCCGGCAAGCCGGATTTCTCCGACTGCGAGCTTATGCTGCTGGAAAAGCTGAGAAACGACGAGAGCTTCCGCCGACAGCTTTCGGACAGATTCACCTGCATTATCGTGGACGAGTTCCAGGACTCCAACGACGTGCAGGCGGAGATATTCCGACTTATTTCAAACGGCAAGAACAACCTCTTTTACGTCGGGGACGTGAAGCAGGCTATCTATATGTTCCGCGGGGGAAATCCACAGATAATGGCGGAGCTTTGCCGCGTTCCCAGACGGTTGGGGTATCTGCATAAGGGCTTGAGGGTCGCCCGCGCGGCTTCGGAGAAGCAGAGCTTTAGGTTCGCCGCGCGCGGCGCGGATATCGCGGGATTCTGCAAGCGGCACAGGCGATTTTCCGTTATGCCGCTCAACAGGAATTTCCGCAGCCGCCGCACTATCATAGACTTTGTGAACGCGGTTTTTTCGGGACTTATGACCGAGCGCTACGGCTCGGTGGATTACAGCGGCTGCGGTCGGCTTGAATTTGGTGCGGGGATGCTGTACCCCGAAATTCCCGAGGACAAAAAACCGCTTTACGAAGCGGAGGTAAACCTCATAGATTACCCCGATCCCAAAAAGAGCGGCGAGGATTCCGAGGAAAGAGCGGATTTCGACCAGGCGCTGTTTGTGGCGGAGAGAATAAAAAGGCTTGTCGACGAGGGATTTCTCGTTACCGTCGACGGAAAAACGCGCCCCTGCCGCTACTCGGATATCGCCGTGCTGCTGCGCGGCAACGGGAGAATGTCGGGCTACAAGGATACGCTGGAGAAATTCGGCATACCCGCTATAACCCCGTCGGGAAAGGAATTTCTCGAATCAGAGGAGATAGGGCTTATAATGAATTTTCTGCGGGTGATCGATAATCCTTTGAGCGACGAGGAGCTTCTAAAGGTGCTTATGTCGCCGATATACGAGCTGTCCGCGGAGGAGCTGGCGCAGATAAGGCTTGGCACTCTTGGGCTCCCCGCCGACCTGCCGCGGGAGAGTACCGATAAAATATCCGCGAGACTGCGAGGGAGCTCGCTTTACGGCTGCCTTAACGCCTGCCTGCGCCCGCTCGCCGAGGCGGAGGAGAGCGAGGAGGACTCCGACGACCTTTACGAGGCGGCGCGCGCACAGGAATCGCAGCTCTCCGCAAGCGGGACAGCGAGAGAGATAAACCCTAAAGCGGCAAAATTCATGTCCGATCTCAACGCGCTGCGTATGCATATGAGCGGCAGCTCCGTCGAGAGCCTTGTCCGCAGGGTATACGATCTGACGGAGCTTTATGGGATAATCTCCACCTATGAGGGCAGCCGCCAGCGCGTTTCAAATATCCGCCTTATGCAGAAATACGCGGCGGATTTTGAGGAAAACGACGGCGGAACATTGAGCGACTTTATACGCTTTATAAATTCCTCGCGCGCACACAAAAGCGGCTTTGAAGCGGGAGCTGTTCCCGAGGACGCGGGCAACGCCGTGAAGATCATGACCTTTCACGGCAGCAAGGGGCTTGAAATGCCGATCTGCATAATCGCGGAGCTGGACAGAAAAGCCTCCGACAAGGATGCCTTGGGAAAGGTGCTGATAAACCACGGCTACGGGCTTGCGATGGAATACGTCGACAGAAAGGTTCGCGTGAAGCTCAAGCCCTTTGCGTACAACGCGCTTCACGAGGTAATTTACGACGGGATATTCGGCGAGGAGCTCCGACTGCTGTATGTGGCGATGACGCGTGCGCAGGAAAAGCTGATACTCGTCGGAAAAAGGTCGGCGCTGAAAAACGCGTCGATAATGCGCGAGGGAGCTCCCGAAACCGCATTTACAAATCTTTCGCCGCTTAGCTGGATATTATCGTCGCTGATGAGGTACTGCAAAATAGGCGAGGACGGTGAAGCGGTGAAGATAGGCGGACTCAACGCGGAGATAATCCCCCACACCGACCCGCCCGCGGTACCGGAGCTTTCCGAAGCGGACTCCGCCCCCCCCGACCCCGACGTCACCGCGGAGACAGAAAA
>CAMWLH010000340.1 GCA_947175045.1 uncultured Clostridia bacterium
TATCTACCGGTATGGAGTCGGCGGCAGCGTCAGATGGGTATAAGCGACAGATGTAAGGGAGGCGGGCAGGTTCACTTTCTATGTCGGAACGGACGTCCGCAGCGCGGGGGAGGTATACAGCTTCACACAGAACGACACGGTGGTCGTGGAGCGGCTTTCCGAGGTGTGCGCGCCCGTACTCCCCTTTGAAAGGATAAAGCCCGAGCGCGACGGAGACGGCTTTAAGACGGTGATGGAGAGCGTTCCCACCGCGACAACGGATATGGACAAGCGGCGCGCGGAAAATCTCCCCGAGGAGATACCGTACAGCGGCGACAAGGGCTTGAAGCTGGCTGACGTGGCTGACGGAAAATGCGGAATGAGTGAATTTATCGCGCAGCTTTCCGACTACGACCTGTCCTGCATTATCCGCGGCGAGGGCATGGGCAGCCCAAAGGTTACCCCGGGAACGGCTGCCGCGTTCGGCGGGGTCACGGATAACCTTGCGGGCTTCGGAATACCCGCGGGCTGCTGCGACGACGGTCCCTCGGGAATGCGCCTGGACTGCGGAACAAAGGCGTTCAGCCTGCCCAACGGCACGCTGCTCGCCTGCACCTTTGCCCCCGAGCTGGTGGAGGAGCTTTTCGGCATTGCGGGGCTGGAGATCGCCGCAAACAATGTGGAGTGTCTGCTCGGGCCGGGTATGAATATCCACCGTCACCCGCTCAACGGCAGAAATTTTGAGTATTTCAGCGAAGACCCATATCTTACGGGAACCATCGCCGCCGCTGAGCTCCGCGGGCTTCACCGCACCCATGTGACGGGCACGATAAAACACTTTGCGTGCAACAACCAGGAAACGGGGCGGCACTCTATGGATTCCGTAGTTTCCGAGAGAGCGCTGCGCGAGATATACCTCAAGGGCTTTGAGACCGCCGTAAAGCAGGGGGGAGCTTCCACCGTGATGACCACCTACGGCTCGCTCAACGGGCTGTGGACAGCGGGCTGCTACGACCTGTGCACCACCGTACTGCGCGGCGAATGGGGCTTTGAGGGTTTCGTTATGACCGACTGGTGGAGCTGCATGAATGACCGCGGAGAGGCTCCCCGCGAAAACAATTTCGCGGCAATGGCGAGGGCGCAGAACGACGTTTATATGGTGTGCGCCGAGTCGTCGAAAAACCTCACGGGGGACAACACGCTGTCCTCGCTCGAGGCGGGAGCGCTCACGCGCGGGGAGCTTCAGCGCAACGCAGCCAACATCTGCCGTATGCTGACGGGCAGCCGCGCTCTGGAGCGCCTGCGCGGGACGGCTCCCGAGATAGAGATAATCAACCGCCCCTACGAGGACGACAGCTACGAGTCTAAGGATGTTATATTCTACCCAACAGTGGACGGTAAGCTGGTGCTGCCGCTGGATAAGGTATGCACGGACAAGGGCAGCTCCTACGTTTTCGCGTTCGATATTGATATTGTGGGAAGATACAACGTTACCATTTCCGCGTCGTCGGAGCTGAGCTCCACCGCACAGATACCCGTGACGCTGTTTACCACGGGCTTCCCCGCGGGAGTATACACCTATAACGGCACAAACGGCGAGTGGAGCGAGAAATCCCACGAGGTTAATATGTACGCGAGGTTCGTTGTGTGCAGGCTGTATTTCGGCGGCAGCGGGCTGAAGCTCAAGGAACTGAGGCTCGATCTTATCCGCGAGGGTAAAATTTAACGGAATGAACCGAGCGCCTTTGCGCCGCATCAAAGGGCTGGGCGCAGGGATATAAGGACAGGAGGTTTTTAATGAAGCTCGTATTTATAATAGGCAACGCCGCTGTCGGCAAAATGACTGTGGGGCAGGAACTTATGAAAATAACCGACCTGCGGCTGTTCCACAATCATATGATTATCGAGCCCGTGCTGGAAATATTCGGGTATTTCAACTCCGCTGCCATAAACAGGCTGCGGCGGGTCGTTTTTGAGGAGTTTGCGAGGTCGGACGGTTACGGAATGATATTCACTTATATGTGGGCGTTCGATCAGCAGTCGGACTGGGATTATATCGAGGATATAAAGAGCATTTTCGCACCCTATGGCACAGAGTTCTATTATGTGGAGCTGGTAGCCTCCCGCGAGGTTCGGCTGCAAAGAAACGTGACGGAGAACCGTCTGCAAAACAAAGCCTCAAAGAGAGATGTGGAGATGTCAAATCAAAGGCTTATCAGCGACGACAGCCAATACCGCCTGGAAAGCCTTGACGGCGAGATCAAATTTGAGAATTATATCAGGATAGATAACACAGAGCTTCCGCCCGATACCGTCGCGAAAATGATAAAGGAACGGTTTTCGCTGTAAAAAGCGTGCGGCATTCCGTACACGCATCAGAATTTCAAGTCATTTGATCCTTGTCAACAGACCTTAACCGCATTATAGCTCGGATCAGCATATACAGAAAAATCCACCGGCGGCGCCGGTGGATTTTTTACTATTTGTTTACTTCAATAAGTTTCTTGTCAAAATCCTCCGGCGGTATCGGTTTGGAATAGAAATACCCCTGCGCCGAGTTGCAGCCGCACTCGTTAAGGAACTGCGCCTGCTCGTTGGTCTCGACGCCCTCCGCGATAATGTCAAGACCGATGTCGTGCGACATGGAGATGGTGTGCGAGATAATCTTCCTGCCCCTGTCGGAATCCATAAACTCTGACAAAAAGCTGCGGTCTATCTTCAGAACGTCAAATTGGGTGGTTTTCAGCATATTCAGCGAGGAGTAGCCCGAGCCGAAATCGTCCATCAGCATGGTAAAGCCGGCGTCCTTCATCTTCTTTACGATATCGTCCACGCCCTCCGCATCGATGGATTCGGTTATCTCCAGCTCCAGCAGCTTTATCGGTATATCGTATTTTTCTATGTATGTCAGTATCTGCGCCACCACGTCAAAGCTGTGGAGATACTCCCGCGAAACGTTTACCGAGATAGGCACAGGCTCTATGCCCTTGTCTATCCACTCGCGAATTTTGCGGCAGGCGCTCTCCCATATCACCTGGTCGAGCTTTAAGATAAATCCGTTTTCCTCGAAAACAGGGATAAAATCCATCGGGCTTATCATGCCCTTTTCGGGGTGTATCCAGCGCGCCAGAGCCTCCGCTCCGATTATCCTGCCGTTGGATATGCAGTGCTTGGGCTGCAGGAACATCACAAATTCGTTATTCAGCAGCGCCTTGTGCATATCGTCCTCAATGACCTTCTT
>CAMWLH010000341.1 GCA_947175045.1 uncultured Clostridia bacterium
ACGAAGTGAACGGAGCGTGCTTGCGGGAATTTTGAAATTCTTTTAAATCATTTGCCCCTCGTCAACATTTCTAAAAGCATAATAGCTTAGTAGCTTAGTAGCTTAGTAGCTTGGTAGTTTAAATCAACATTTTATTTACAGTCTGAATTTATATTTTCAAACAGCTGAATAAACAGACGTTTTCAGCGTAAATACACACAGAAAATTTGGCGAGATCAACCCCAAAATCACGCGGGAAAGCAACGCCGACAAAGATAAAAAGACAGACCACGCAGTAAAATTTTTCGCGAGAGCCCGTGAAAGCGAAGCGGAACGCAGCTTTTGCGGGCGGGGCGCAAAAAATTTTTAGATAATGCTTTTTACGGAAAGGATAAAAATGCTGACACACGATCAAAAAGTGACTATATACAGTTGTATAAAAAGCCAGTTCCCCGATCCGGGACTGTATCGGACAAGCAGGGTGGCCGAATGGCTGGAGACCAACGGATATACTATGGAGCGCCTCGGATATACTTCATTCAGAGATTTTGCAAAGGATTTTACAGAGATGTTTACTTTTCAGGACGACGACAACGACGTATTTATAAAAACCAACAACTGGGAGCCGGGTGAGGGCGCGGTAAGCGTTCAGTCGGATATTCACCCCGCGGATGGATTTTTCGGCACGAACAATATCGTGCTCAACGACGATATCATAGAGATGTCCCAGCAGTCGCTCTACGCGCTGACAAAGATACTCGGGAATAACCTTACCGTGCAGGCTATGAAGCAGCAGATATATCTCAGCTTCAATGAGGCGAAGGAGAGCGGCAGACTGCAATTTTTCGCGGATAAATATACCTTTCCGATAGACTATTGCGCGGACGGCTATCTTGTAAACGGAAATATAACCAAAAATATCAGCCCTCTGGGCAGAAGCCTTTATTTTTCCTTTGAGAAAACCAGGATATTCCGCGGCGACAGCGCTCCCGAGCTTAAGCGGCATCAGCCCGCCGCTCCCGAGGTAAGCCGCGAGGCTAAGGAAAAGATTTACAGGCTGCTGGTGCAGCATTTTCCGCTGAATATGCCGATCCATATGGCTACCGTCAGCAAGCTGCTGACGGATCACGGCGTGGATCGCGCCCGCTACGGCTTCAATAAGATGAAAGAGCTTCTTGCGGAGCTGGATTTTCTGGAGCTGGAGGACGTAGTCCTCGGGGGAGTTCCGCAGATAAAGGTGACCATACGCAGCGCCCCCTCGCTCGGCGCGGTTATGCCGCAGGCACGGAAGGAGCGCGACTGCGGAGCTCCCTTTAATTCCGATGTCCCCTTTGTTCCTGCCGAAAAGCCCGCGTACCGCTCTGATGATCGCCGCGATATTCCCGAGGGAGCGCTTGACGGCTTCTGCAATCTTCCCGTAAAGCCGCTGGAGATAATCCGCAGCTATCTTATGCATAGGAATGAGGAGACCGATATAGACGGTATCCGCCGCGCGCTTGCCGAGGATTTTGAAACGGCGCGGGAGGTCGGAAAAATACGCCATTACGACAACAAGATAATTTTCCCCTGCCGTTATCTTAAGGAGGACGGCTCGGCGGTGGAGATCACCCTTAAGCCCAGCGCCTATGAGGGAAAACGTTGGTTTTTGTATTATGTGGACACCGCAGTGCGGGATCGCGGCAGCGTTCATATAAGCCCCGGCAAGCAGCTTGAAAATTTCGCGTTTCTGGGCAGCTGGTCGAGCTTTCTGGCGGAGTTGGCGGACAAGGCGGTCACGGAGGAGTGGGATTTCCGCGACAGTCACCGCAAAAGCTACCATATTCTTATTCAGTATATCAAGTATACCTTTGCGCGGCTGAAGCACGAAAACAAGGTGTGTATCTCCGTGGACAAGCAGTTCGCCGCGTTCAATACGGGGCTGGTGGATAAGCATTATGACGATATCTATGCCTGCTTCGGTCCCAACGATCCCAAAAGCGACACCCGCTGGAAGTTCACGGGCTTCTGCACCGCCGCTTCAAGAGGGCTGGGAAAAATGCTGGTGAATTATTTCAACCCGCTTCCCTTGCCGCCGCGCTATTTCACGAAAAGCGAGGATCTGTTCTTTGACCTTGACAAGCGGCTTCACACGGATTTTGACCATATAATAATCGACAACATACGCCGCCTGCCGCTGCATTTTCTGGAGGATCAGTTTTCCGACTGCCCCGAGGCAAAAGAAATCTGCGCGGAAATTTCAGGAACGACGGACAAATACCGCCGTACGGCTCTTTATAACGAGCTTAAGGAGATAATTTCCGACAACAGCAGGCTGTTTATACGTATCCAGAACCGCATCAAGGATTCCATAGAGCTTGCGAGAAAGCGTGTGCGCTGGAACTATAAGACGGCTATCCCCTCATATTTTCCCAAGCGGGATTCCATGTCGCTTATGCTGCCGCTTTGTCTTACCGAGGAGGAAACCCCCGATGTGGCACTGGTGGTGGAGCTCACCCAATCGGGCAACTATCAGGGGCAGACTATCCTTACCATACCGCAGGCATACATTGACGCACGGCTGATGTGCCGCATTACGGGTGACTGGCTCAATCCCTCCCAGATATCCTTCGGTACAGAGGACCCCGAGGAGCAGGATCTTGCCGCTGCGAACGAGGAGATGGCGGATAATTTTTAAAGAGAGGATCGTATAAATGATTTCAGTTGAGGAATACAGATGTGATCCATGCAAAGCTCTTTCTATTCCGTATTGGAAAGCCGGAAAGTCGGCGGTTCCGCCGAATATGAAAATCGTTCATGACATTGATTTTGATATAACGCTGCTTGAAAAATACAGCGACAAAAGGTTTTTCAGACTGATACATCATCTCAAAGATATACCCGGGTTTGACGCTGCGGTATTTGAATTCGGTGATATTTCCACCGAAAGAATCGACGAGCTTAAGGAAATGATAAACCTTTCGTATACGCATTCGCAAATCAGCGTGTCAGCCGAATATATAAGAGATCTGACGACTTCAGAGGTATACTGCCCCGAGTTATGGATAGGCGCTTTTTCGGATAAAAGGCTCATCGGTTCAATAATTTGCGAGTTTGACAGCAATACCGGCGAAGCTGCAATTGAGTGGCTTCAGGTATTGCCGGAGTATAGAAATAGGGGAATTGCCTCCTCTCTGGTATGTCTGGCTTTAAAGAAGATGTGTGGCATTGCTGATTTTGCGACTGTATCGGG
>CAMWLH010000342.1 GCA_947175045.1 uncultured Clostridia bacterium
CCCCCCCCCCCTTTTTTTTTCAACCCCTACCCCGGCAAACGCGATGTCGCGCGGGCGCGGGGGCGCGTTGATGGGTATACTCGAAAACAATATAACCGCGGGTGAGGTGGATTTCTGCGGCAGAAATATCGCGAAAATGAAACAAAAGGAGCTCGCGGGGCTGCGGCTGGACGAGATGGGATTTATTTTCCAGCAGATGTATATGCTGAAAAATCTCTCGGTGCTGGACAATATAATCCTTCCCGCGTGCCAGTCCGACAAAATAAAGGAATCGCGCCGAGAGACCGTCGAGCGCGGGCACGCGATAATGCGCAAGCTCGGCATTATCGAGGTCGCCGATAACGATATCAACGAGGTGTCGGGCGGACAACTGCAGCGCGCGTGCATTTGCCGCAGCATGATAAACAAGCCGAAAATGATCTTCGCCGACGAGCCTACGGGCGCGCTGAACCGCTCCTCCTCAGACGAGGTTATGGAGGAGCTTGCCAAGCTGAACGCCGAGGGAACTACGATAATGCTTGTCACCCACGACGTAAAAGTCGCGGCAAAATGCACGAGAATATTGTACATAGTTGACGGCAATATTCAAGGCGAGTACACTTTAGACAGATACGACAGCTCAAAGCTGCGCGACCGTGAACGCGCCCTGAACGGCTGGCTGATGGAAATGGGTTGGTGACGACTGTTGACGGTATACGGCTGAAAAAACGAAGTTTTTGGGGTTGCATTCCGCGTTGTTTTATGCTATAATAAGTATCACATGAGAGGTGGTACGATATGGAGTTTATTTTAGCCTTGCTTGAAACGGCTTCTGTTTCGATAATGTTTTTCCTGATAAAAAAATATGTGTTGCTTGAAAAGGATCTTCCTCCCAAGCAACAGCGTATTTTCTTTTTGATAACAGCGGCTGTGGTAATTGCGGCGCTTTTACTTTTCGGAAAGGATGTCGCCAATGATGTTTGTGCGGTGGCGGTCATTGTGAACATTATTATGATTCGTCCAAGGGAGCGCCGTCTTTCGGGACTGCTGTTGAGCTTGCCGTTCATTATCGTGCTCTATGGCATATCGAACGGCATTTGGCTACCGATCATGGTCATGCCGCAGTATCTTTTCCCGGAGTATTCCGGACCGTATACGCTTACGGTCTACACGATGCTTTTCGCGGCATTTGCGGTGTTTATGATATTGGGTAAGAACTGGCGGCGGAAGTTTTCCGAAAGCACCGAGGACAGATGTCTCTCAGTCGGAGAACGTGTCGTGCTGGTTGCGGGCGGAACGCTCCTGATGGTTTTCTCGGTAATGCTCAGCTACACGCTGACTTCTGATGAGTTCATAGCGCAGGAATACATAGTTATAAGCGGTCTGTTCGCCGGTGCCATGACTATCGCGTTCGTTATTATGATAATGCAGGGCAATAAGCGCAGCTATTATCTCCAAAAATACAATAATATGCAGTCGCACATCATCACAACGATGGCTGATATTATCGAAAACCGCGACGAGAGCACGGGCGGGCATATTCGCCGCACGGCAAAGTATGTTGAGATAATCGCCAAAGAACTGCAAAGACAGGGGAAATTCGCAGATATCCTCACAAACCAATACATAAACGATATGGTAATGGCGGCACCGCTGCATGATATCGGGAAAATACACATTTCGGATATAGTCCTCAACAAGCCCGGAAAGCTCACCGAGGAAGAGTTCGCGCAGATGAAAACACATACCACAGCGGGCAGGGAACTGCTCGAAAAAGCCAAGGGCGATCTGGGAGATATCAATTACCTAAGCATTGCAATTGAAATGGCAGCGTATCATCATGAGCGGGAGGACGGGAACGGATATCCTTACGGCGTCAAGGACGGCGAGATACCGCTCTGCGCAAAGATACTTGCCGTCGCAGACGTGTTCGATGCGTTGACCTCAAAGCGTGTTTATAAGGAGGCAATGCCTTTCGGCAAAGCGTGCAGTATCATTCGTGAGGAGCGCGGAACTCACTTTGACAAGGACGTTGTAGACGCGTTTACAACAGCGTCCGAGAAGATATTTGCCGCCATGCAGACATTCGGTTTTGAGTAAGGTGGCGTAATGACGGATATTCTAATCGTTGAGGATAATAAGGAACTGGCAGGGGTTCTGTGTGATTTTCTGCGTGCGGAAAATTACACGGTGTCCGTTGCCGAAAATGCAGAGAAAGCCCTTGCGCTGTATGAGAGATACGGCGCGAGGCTTTTCGTGCTTGATATTATGCTGCCGGATACGGACGGCTTCTCCGTGTGCGGGAGGATACGCGCACAGAGCAATACGCCGATACTAATAGTGAGCGCGAAAACGGGTAAGGAGGATAAGCTGCTGGGGCTTGATCTCGGCGCGGACGATTACATTGAAAAGCCCTATGATATCGACATTATGCTCGCGAAGATACGCGGTATTTTCAAGCGGCGCTATTCGCTTGACGAGCTGTCGGACGATAACATACGCATAAATAAGATAAGCCGCATTGTATATAAAAATGATTTGCCGATCGAGATGACGGCAAAAGAATTCGAGCTGCTCGTGCTGCTTATTGAAAACAAAGGGCGGGCTCTCTCAAAGGAATACATCTTCAACACGATCTGGGGCAGCGACAGCGACTCCGAGCAGCAGACGCTCACCGTTCATATAAAATGGCTGCGGCGGAAAATCGAGGATAACCCTAAAAACCCGAGTAAAATACTGACGGTCTGGGGAGTGGGGTATAAATTTGTATGAGGGCTTGGAGAAAAATTTTCGCGGCTGTTATAGTGATTATGGCTGTTATTTTTTCTTTATCGAATTGGATTTTGTGTAATTTGCATACTCCCGAAAACGGGAGACCATACCGCGTTGAAGTAAACAGGCTCTCACTTCAGATCGAGCAGGAAGACTTTGAAAATGTCGACCTGTCGCAGTGCGAATATGTTTATAATATCGCGGAATACGGTGAGAATTTTTATGATACCGCCAGTGATTATATAATCCGAGAAATTAACGGCAGGCTTTACCGCTTTGACTACACCGCCAGAAGCAACGCAAATAATCCGAATATTATCATTATGGTAAACGTTATTCTGGCAGTAATGACAGCGGCGGTTTTCGGAGTTTTATTTTATGTGCGCAGTCAAATTCTGCGCCCGTTCGAGCGTCTTACAAATGTTCCATATGAGCTTTCCAAGGG
>CAMWLH010000343.1 GCA_947175045.1 uncultured Clostridia bacterium
AAAAGATACAGCCCCGATAATCCCGCGAGTATAAGATAGAAATTACGCATATTTTTATCCCTTTATCCGACACTTTTTACAGCCTTACTTTCTGTTCGGCTTTCTTTTGATCCTCAACAGTCCGATGAGGTCATTAAACAACGAAGTGTCCACAGGCTCAAACATTATCCATTTTCCATCGTGGTAGGTTCGGGCTTCGTCATATACCTTCCGGACTTCTTCCGAGTAATTTTCTTTGTCTGATTCAAATTTTAACCGTTCATCTTTCCCTAATATGATCATAAAACCAACACAATTTTCTCTTGCATACAGCGCACACAGCGTTTTACCGCCCCGACGATATTTATATTCGTATTTCCACGCCTTGCCGCCTTTATCCCACAAGCGCTCCATATCATATTTTTCATCAATTAAAGAGCAGAGCTTATTCCATACATCATAAAGAGATTTCCCGACCAAAGCCGTCATTTCCTCTTCATCAGGTATCTTATCAAGCATATAATCCCTCCTATGTAACTTCCGCCCCCGATGTTCCGCAATCACCTCATTTATCTGCCACGACCGTAAACTCTCCCGGGAGATCGCCGTTTGTCCATGAGGGGTGTTCGTCAAAGCGCTTTACGGTAAAGCCGCTGTTTATTACGGCGTTGATTATCTCGCTTACGGTATATTTTCGGTAGCTGCACTTTGGCATTCTGTCACGGACTTCCTTTTCAAAGAAACGCGCGTGCGCCATTTCACCCTCGAAAACTTCCTTTGAAAAATAGCTCATTGTCGGCTGCCCGCAATTCAAAGCGTCGGATATTTTTTTAAACGGGTGGAAATCGCTGCATATCATTTTCCCGCCGCTTTTCAGCAATGAGAACATAATGCCCATAAACCTGTCTATATCATGGAAATAATGCAGCACGCCGCCCTCCATAAAGACCACGTCAAAATAACCGCCGTATTTTTCCATATCTATCTCCAGGACGTCGCACACCTCAAAATCTATTTTGACCCGCGCGGCTTCCGCCACCTCCAGCGCATATCTTTTGTTATGCTCCGAAATATCAAAAACGGTCACCTCTGCGCCCAGGACTGCCAAAGGGACTGCCTTTTTTCCGCAGGAGCCGCAGATATTAGCGAAACGAACGTCCTTATAGCTGTCAAAATAAGCCGAGTATCTCTTCAACATTCCAATAGGGTCATCAAGGTCTTTTTTTGCTCTCTCCGACGGAGAACCGTCCTGGCTGACCCAGAAGTCATACGCGTTGTACTCCCACGCCTTTTTGTTCTGAACGCTGTATTCTACCATAATGAATCCTCCTTTACGTCATCATTATACAAAATTTTTGACGCTTTTACCATGAACCGGCGGTTGATATGCTGAAAATCCGATAGTATCAACCGTCTCAACCGTTGGTTGAGACCCAAGAGGCGGCATTACCGCGCCTTGCGGCAATGCCGCTTATACGGATCATTCCTCCTTGCCCCGATCCTTGATGCCTATCCTCACCTTGTTCACCCGCAGACTTGCCGCCTCCAGCACCGTTATAATAAAGTCCTCGGTCTCGGTCATATCGCCGCTCTGCGGTATCTTCCCGAATATTTCCAGTATCCAGCCCGCCACGGTGTGCGCCTCGCTGTCTATCTCCCACTCAATATCACGCGCGGACAAATACCGCCGCAGGCTGTTGAGCGATACGTCGCCGTACACCTCGAATTCGCTGTCGCTGACCGCGGTCACGGGGGATTTGACCTCGTCGCTCTCGTCCCATATCTCCCCGACAAGCTCCTCTAAAATATCTTCCATGGTGACTATGCCCAGCGTTCCGCCGTGCTGGTCGAGCACCACCGACATATGGCACTTCTGCTTCTGCATAGCCTTGAACACCTCGGATATTTTCAGCATATGGGGAAGATAGATAGTTTCGCGGATAAGCTCGCGCACGGTAAGCTCTCCGCCCTTTTTCTCGTAGCCCTTGAAGAAATCTTTTTCGGAAATTATTCCCACTATATTATCAAGCGTCTTTTCGTAAACGGGCATTCTCGAATATTCCTCCGAGAGGAATTTCGCGCGAACCTCGTCGGCGGTGTCGTTGACCTCGACAGCCGTTACCGCCACGCGGGGGGTGATTATCTCGTCGACGGTTATCTCGTCGAATTCCAGCGCGCTGCGCACAAGATTGCTCTCCTGCTGCTCCAGAACACCCTCGTCCTCGATCTCGTCGATGATAGCCATAAGCTCCTCCTCCGTGACCGAAACGCTGTCCTTCTTGCTGAAAAGCTTTGATATTCCTTTTTTAAGCACTATAAAAAACGCCGAAAACGGGGTGAATATCACCATCAGGAACGAAATTATCCCCGACACCGCCACGCAAAAGCTCTCCGCGAAATCCTTTGCAATGCTTTTCGGCAGCACCTCGCCGAATATCAGCACCACCAGCGTTACCGCTATTGTGGACACCAGCGAGCCGTATTTCTCACCCACTATTTTTATCGCGAGAATGGTAGCGATGGACGATGTGGCGATATTTACGATATTATTGCCGATAAGCACGGTGGTCAGCGCCTTGTCGTATTTTGTCAGTATTTTCAGCGCACGCTCCGCTCCGCGCGAGCCATTCTCCGCCATACTTTTAAGCCGTATGCGGTTCACGCCGGAAAAAGCGGTCTCCGTCGCGGAGAAAAACGCCGACAACAGCACCAGAATTATCAGAACAGCTATATCCATAAAATTACTTCCATTCCTTCCATATATCGGGGCAGTATCCCACGGCAGCTTGTTTTCCGCTGCGCACAATGGGCGTTTTGTACAGCTTGGGATTTTCCGCCAGCTTTTCGGGCTTTGCGTCATCATACAGATATTTTATCTCGGCGTAATCTTTCGCGTTTTTGTCTATCACCTCGTCGATACCGCCGAGCGCTTTCACAACGCTGTCAAGCTCGCCCCTGCTCAGCCCCTTTGTCAATATATCCACATACTGATATTTTATCCCGCGTTCCTTAAAATAACGCTCCGCCTTTTTCGTATCAAAGCACTTTGACTTTCCGAAAATCTGTATCATACAGTGACCTCTCCCAGCGCGTACTGTCTTATCGCCTTTGTAACTCCGCTCTCGTTGTTGCTTTTCGCTATGTATCGGCAGAGCTTTTTCACGTCCTCGTGACCGTTCTCCATGCAGAAGCTCTGTTCGGCAAGCCGCAGCATC
>CAMWLH010000344.1 GCA_947175045.1 uncultured Clostridia bacterium
CTATATACACCTCGCGGCGGGAAACGTCCTTGCTGCGGCAGTCCACAAACTTGTCTATGCGGTTTGTAAGGTCTATCTTCGCGGTGAGATTCGCGATCGATGTAGAGCGCACCTTTTCCGCGTTTTCGCGGGAGCGCTTGTTGATTATTACCCGCTCCGCGATCTTTACCGCCTCGTCGGGGTTCTCCAGAAAGTACACCTCAAGCTGATGCTTGAGCCAGTCGGTCATAGCCTCCTTGATAAAAGCGTTCGTGACCGCCTTTTTGGTCTGGTTCGCGTAGCTCGCCTGCGTGGAAAAATTCGAGGATATAAACACAAGGCAGTCCGCGATATCGTCCCACTTGACAGACTTTTCGCCCTTGTTGTACTTGTTGTTGTTTTTAAGATAGGAATCTATCTGCGACAGAAACGCCTTTTTCATCGCGTCCTCGGGACTTCCGCCGTGCTCCAGCCAGCTTGAATTGTGGTAGTGCTCGATAAACTGAACTTCTTTGCTGAATGTAAACGCGACGTTCATTTTCAGCTTGTATTCCTCCTTGTCCTCCCTGTCCTTACCCATTCTCTGGGTATTCCAGAACTGGGGAGAGGTGAGCGACTGCTCCCCCACCACCTCGCGGAGATAGTCGTTGATACCCTCCGCGTAAACAAAGGTCTGCTCCTTGAAGCCCTCCTCGCCCTCAACGCGCAGCAGGAACTCCACCCCGTCGTTGACGATAGCCTGCCTGCGCAGCATATCCTCTAAGTATTCCGTGCCGATATCAATATCGGTGAACACCTCCAGATCGGGCTTCCAGTGAATTTTGGTCCCCGTGTACTCGCTGAATTTGGATTTCTTGAAGCCACGCTCGTCGTCCGTGACATTAAAGCCCTTTTCAAAGCGCAGGGAATACTTCCAGGTGCCGGTGCAGCTCTCCACCTCCATATATTCAGAAGAAAACTGCGTGGCGCAGAGTCCCAGTCCGTTAAGCCCCAGCGCGTAGGTGTAATTCTCGCCCGAGTTGTTGTCGTACTTTCCGCCCGCGTAAAGCGTGCAGAAAGCCAGCTCCCAGTTATATTTATCCTCGCCCTTGTTGAAATCTATCGGGATACCGCGCCCCCTGTCCTCAACGGTAACGGAGTGATCCGCGAAAAGCGTTATCACAATCTTTTTTCCATAGCCCTCGCGAGCCTCGTCGATGGAATTTGAGATGATCTCAAAAACCGAGTGGCGGCAGCCCTCCACGCTGTCCGAGCCAAATATTACCGCGGGGCGAAGCCGAACCTGGTCGGGACCCTTAAGCGCCTTTAAGTCATTGTATGATTCTTTATTTGCCATTTCCACACCTTTATATTTCCGCGGAAATACTCTCCGCGTATTCTATGCCCTCCGCACGCAGTCGTATCAGGTAGAACGCTCTTAACCACTCGGGCTCGCTGATCATTATCTCCGCAAGCCTTATAAGCCGCCGTTTTCCGACGCGCCTGTCGAGCACCGCGAACATTCTCACCAGCGCGTTTTCGCTGTCAAGGCTGTCCTCAATCGACTGATTGTCAAACTCCGAAAATGCGGCGTAAAAATCACGCTGGTCAAAGTAACCGTCCTTTAAAATGTCGAGCCCGCTCTTTAGCCATGCTTCCCTATGGGACATTTCGGGATTTTCGCCGCGTATTCTTTTTTCCGCATCATACCACGCACACATCATATCGAAATAGTTGCTTTTAAGGATTTCCTCGCCGTCATAGCGCACCGCGGCTCTGCCCTCGTGGTCGGGGCATTTGCTGTATGAGGTCGCGTAATACTGTATATGCCCGCGCAGGCTTTCAGCAAGATATTCATTCTCCAGCTTGCTGCGGATACCACTCCAACTCACCGGCAGTTACCCCGCTGACCTGCCGCGTACCTGCCGCAGTTTATATCCAGCACCGTTCTTATCGGCTGTATAAGGGAGTTCTCATACTGCGCGCGCCACTGGATATCCATAGCTATGCGCCCGTTTCCGTCGATACCGTCGATGGTCTCGCCGCTTTTAACGGGAAACTCATTGTTGAACTGATAGCTCGCGATATTGTAAACGTACTCCACCGCGTGATTCGGGTCGATATCATGAAAGTGAAGCTGAACGTCGGCAGCGCCGAACGCGTAAAATCCCAGCGTATCCACTATCATATCGTCGCTGTTGTTTATCGTGAAGAACCGCCCGTTTACCGCCAGTCTGATAAATCTTCCCGCAAGATCAAACTGCTTGCAGTGCTCAAAATCCTCTGGAGTAGTGAGCTTGCCGCTCGCGAACACATATATCGCCTCGCAAGATGGGTAACTGCGCAAAGCCGCGTCTATCATATCAAGGAAAAACTGCGCCTGTTCCTTATAATGCAGCGCCCCCGACAGCATACCGAAAACGTCCACGCAATACTTGAACCCGTCGATAGCCTCGCTGCCGTTCGGATAATCCCAAAACTGGCTGCGGTTGAGCTCATCGACTATATCCGGAGAAAACTCCCTCGGAGCTCCGATATTCGCCAACACCGGCATTCCCTGCGGAGTGTCCTTGAAAACCGCCTTGTACTTCGGCACGGCAAACATATTGATCTCTTTCTTGCCGCTGACGATCTCAACTGTTCCCACCAACTCCTCCAAAGCCGCCTTGATCGCGTCCGGCTCTGCCTTAGCGGGCTTTTCCCTAAACAGCAGGTTTGCAATAAGCATCTCCTGCTCGGGAGCTTTCTTACTTGTGTCCTGATCCAAAATTTTCTTGCTCATTTCGCTCTCCTTATTTAAAAAATTTCAAAATTTCCGCAATACATACTCCGCTGCACTTCGCTCCGCATATATTGCGGAAACCGCGCCGCATTTGCCTTTAAGGCAAATGAGCGCTTTTTGAAATTTCATGCGGTGAAGTTGGGTGGCATTCAGACTTTTTCCGCAAACTGCGCCAAAGTCATTTTGTCAACCCTTTTATCAACCTATACGAATGAGCAAACGCTCACCGGACGTTGATACGGTAACGATCATTCCCATTCTTCTAAGCTGTCTTCTGTTATAAAATCATATTCGCCATCAATAAGCATTTGCAAATATTCATCAAAACTTTCTGCGATAATCACCAATTCATCGGGGTCATGAAGAAATCGCAGTACCTGCCCCTTTTTTACCCTTTGCCGAAGGCGAGAAGTCAATAAAAAGCTTAGATGTTCCACCGTTGTTTACAC
>CAMWLH010000345.1 GCA_947175045.1 uncultured Clostridia bacterium
GCCGCAGACGGCTCTTATAGGCGGGCTGCTGTATGCTTTCTCGGGCTACTCGATGTACAATATCTTCTTCAACCATTTCCATGAGGCGATAGTGTTCTTTCCGCTGCTGCTTATCGGGCTGGAGGAGGCTGTGGTAAACAAGCGGCGTGGTTTGTTCGTGCTGACGGTGGCGCTGAACGCCTTTGTGAACTACTTCTTCTTTATAGGAGAATGTATATTCTTAGTAATTTATTTCGTAATAAGAATGATAATGGACAGCAATTTCCGCTTTGGGAACGCTCCGCGCTCGGGCGGCAGAGGCGGCTTCAAGCCGATGCTGTTCGATCTGCTGTGCCTTGCGTTCGAGAGCGTGGCGGGAGTAATGCTGGCGGGGATACTGTTCGTGCCCTCGATATATCAGGTGCTGGACGTTCCGCGCTCAACCTCTATGCTGACAGGCTGGAACTTCCTGTTTTACGGCAGCGTTCAGCGCTACGGGCTTATCCTGGAATCCATGTTCTTCCCGCCCGAAGTGGCGGCGCGCACCAATATGTTCACCGAAGCCAACGCGAAATGGTCGAGCGTGGCGCTGTATCTGCCGCTGTTCTCAATGGCGGGAGTCATCGCGTTCATGCGCGGCGCAAAGGGACACTGGGCGAGAGTGCTGCTGGGAATATGTCTGGTGATGGCGTTCGTTCCGGGACTGAACGCGTCGTTCGTGCTGTTCAACAGCAGCTTCTACACGCGGTGGTTTTATATGCCGGAGCTTATCTGCTGCCTTGCGACGGTCTATACGCTGGAGCACGGAGAGCTTGATCTCAAACTGGGATTCCGAGCCTGCGCGGCGGTGGTAGCGGTGATGTCGCTGCTGGTGTTGCTGGCGCCGTTCAAGATCACCAAAAATGTGAAAACGGAAAGCGGCATCGAGGAGGAGGTCACCAATATCGTCCCGCACGTTTTCGGGAACTTCACGTACGCGGTGTTTGTCTCGATAGGGTTTACCGTGGGATTTCTGATGATACTCTGGTTCGTGATGAAGCAGAGGGAAAAGCTCCGTGCGGAGGCGTTCACCCGCAAGCTCACTATTGTAACCATGATATGCTGTATGATGTTGGGGTATTACTTTGTTGGCTACGGCAGGATACTCGGACCGTATATACGCGACTACAACAAGACCCTCTCTGCGGATATCCGCATAAACGACGCGGATTTCTACCGCATGGAGGGAGTAGGTGAAATAAACAACGTCAATATGCTGTGGAATATGAGCTCCTTAAAGAGCTTTACAAGCATTATTCCAAGCTCCACGTTCGATTTGTACGAAATGCTGGATATAGAGCGCTCTGTAAATTCCGCACCCGAAGAGGATCGTTACGCGCTGCGTGCGCTCACGCGCGTGAAATATGTCATGATACCCGAGGATAAGGATACCCGTGACATTCTCCTGGAGAAGCTGGCGATATACGAGTATATGGACACCATGAGCGGCTATGAAATATATTCCACGGAATACGCGCTGCCGATGGGCTTCGCCTATGACGAGTATGTGACGGAGGAGGATCGTGGCAGCAGCGGCTCGATAGACAAGCTGATGGTACGCGCGGTCATTCTGACAAAGGAGCAGGCGGAGAGGTATTCTGATATACTCTCGCCGCTTGACAGCGAGCAGATCAAGGTCACCACCCTCGAGCGGTTCAAGGAGGACGCTTCACGGCGCATTGAGCAGGGAGTTTCTCGTTTCAGCGTTGACAACAGGGGATTTTCGGCGGTGAGCGATTTTGAAACAGACAAGCTTGTGATGTTCAGCGTGCCATTTGATAGCGGCTGGAGCGCGAATATAGACGGTGCTCCCGTGGAGATTGAGAAGGTAAACGGCGGCTTTATGGCGGTAAGAGTTCCCGCGGGGTATCATGAGGTAGTGTTTGAGTACCGCACGCCCGGGTTAGTTATGGGAATGATATTCTCAATTGCGGGAGCGGTGCTTATCGCGGCGTATATCGTGTATTTCGGGAGGTTCAGCAGGCACAGGGCGCGTCCCTACGCGCATTTGTACTCGCAGGATCAGGTTGAGGGCGTAAAGGCGCACGATACCTATATATCGCAGCTTACGGGACAGATCCGCAGCTGCCCCGAGAAAACCATCTCTAAAGAAGATGAGGAAGACGGAGCGGACAAGGAACTGACCTGGCCAGAGGTCGAGGAGGATTTCATGGATACGGGTCGGTATGATTTCAGCAAGCTGATACCAAGGCTCCGCACCTCGCATATAACCGAGGATGACGAGGCATACAACGTGCTGAAGGAGCTGGAAGAGAAGAAAGACGACGATATGTTCTAGCAGGGGCGGAGCTGCGCACAATCCGCGCAGCAGAGCAACATAACGCTTATGCAGCAAAGCAGCGCTTAAAAAGGGCAGCGTATCGCCCGCGCATGAATTTTCCGCAATCCGCTGACAAAGCGCAGCGGAACGAAGTGAAGCGGAGTTTTGTCAGCGAGGATAGCTCCATACGGCACGCCGTATGGAGCGGTGCGAAAAATTCTTTTAAATTAAGGAGAAATGATATGCATCTTGAAGAAAAGACGCTCACAAGCGAGCAGAAGTTTGACGGGAAGATAGTGAAGCTGTATGTGGATACGGTGGAGCTGGAGGACGGCAAAAGGACGTTCCGCGAGGTTATAAAGCACCCCGGAGGAGTGTGCGTGCTGCCGCTGGACGAGGATGGAAATGTGTTGTTTGTAAGGCAGTTCAGATACCCGCACAAAAAGGTGCTGCTTGAGATCCCTGCGGGGAAGCTGGAATACGGCGAGAGCCACGCGGAGTGCGGAATACGTGAGCTTAAGGAAGAAACGGGCTGCACCTGCGACAGGTACGAGTATCTTGGAAGCCTTATCCCCACGCCCGCGTACTGCGGAGAGGTAATTCATATGTATCTGGCGCGCGGTCTGCATTACGGAGAACAGAAGCTGGATTCGGGTGAATTTCTGGATATAGAAAAAATACCGCTGGACAGAGCGGTAGAAATGATTATGAATAATGAGATAGAGGATTCCAAGACGCAGATAGCCGTTCTGAAAACGCGGCTGAAGCTGGATTCGGAGCGGACTTAGCAGCCGCTCCGAGCCGCTATTGAACATATTCGCGGTAAGCGTCGAGTATCTGCTCCTCGATTTTCTCGCGGACGTTCGCGGAGATGGGGTGAATAATGT
>CAMWLH010000346.1 GCA_947175045.1 uncultured Clostridia bacterium
CTTCCAATAATGCCGCACGTGCTGGATTCCCACCCGTTCGCGTTCAACACGCGGAGCGGTATCGTGTCTCTGAAAAATGGAAAAATCCTGCCCCATGAGCGAAAATATTTTATCACAAAAATTGCGGGGACGGAGATCGCCGATACTGCCGGCTGCCCCGTGTGGGAGCGTTTTTTAAACGATATTTTCGGCGGCGACGCCGACCTGATTCGGTACATACAAAAGGCGGTAGGATACAGTCTCACGGGAAGTATTTCGGAGCAGTGTATGTTCATTCTGCTTGGGGACGGGCACAACGGAAAATCTACTTTTCTGGAAGCGATCCGCGGGATACTCGGGGACTACTGTTCGAATATGCAGGCGGAAACCATTATGATGAAGAGTTTCGGGGGCGGAATAAACAGCGATATAGCGCGACTCAACAAGGCGCGCATGGTGACGAGCTCCGAGCCTAACGAGGGAGTGCGGCTCAACGAGGGTCTGATAAAGCAGATCACGGGCGGCGACGCGGTAACTGCGCGTAAATTATTCGAGAATGAGTTTGAGTTCCGCCCGGAGTTCAAGCTGTGGCTTGCGGCTAACCACAAGCCCATAGTGCGAGGTACCGATACGGGTATATGGCGGAGACTGCACGTCATTCCGTTTAACGTGAGGATACCGCCCGAAAAGGCGGACAAGGGGCTTGAAGGCAAGCTCCGAAAGGAATACCCCGCTATTCTTAAATGGGCGGTCGAGGGCTGTATTCTGTGGCAGACTGAGGGACTGGAAATGCCTAAGGCGGTACTGGATATGGTTAAGGAATACCGCCGCGAGATGGACGTTATTTCCGCGTTTGTCGAGGAAAGGTGTGAGTGCGGGGAGACTCTCTACGCGAGGGCTTCCGCGCTCTACGCCGCCTATTCCGAGTGGTGCGAGAAAAATAATGAATATCACATGTCTAACACCAAATTCGCGGCGGAGATGTCCAAACGGTTCACCAAGGTAAAACGCCCCGATGGATTATATTATTGCGGAATAAAAAATATTTAAGGAGGTGCGATCCGCGTAGTTGCAGGCTTTGCAGGGTCTGTATATACTTATCGCGCGAAAAATATATTTGACAATATACGGTAATATAAAAGTAAAAAGAAGTATATAGGAACCCTGCAAAGCCTGCACCTAAGCGGAATAATGAATATGAAACACATGAATTTCGACGGACTTTCCGCCGACGAGTTCCGCGAGCTGGAGCGCTCCGCGTGGGACGGTACGCTTGATTTCGCGATGTTCCCCGCGGCGGAGTACAAATTTTTTGACACGGTGCGGACGATAGGATACCGGCACCGCCACGAAAAGTATCCGATGGATTTCTGCAAGCAGGATATTGAGCAGGCACGGAAAGTCTACGAGAAAGAGGCGGAGCAGCTCCGCTATAATCTTGAGGCTAACCGGGTATACCAGCAGGCTAAAATTCAGTCGGGCGAACTGGTGAACAGAATTTACAAGGCGAACGACCCCGCCGCAAAGCTCGACGCGGCGCTTATGTGCGTGGAGCTGCTTACTCACGAGGCGGGGCTTCGGGACAGGAATTTGAAGTATCTGGAGGACAAACGGAAATGAAAAAGTGCGATAAATTTGGCTGCGTTGCCAATCTTAACGGCGAGTGCATCAACGATGAGTGCAGAGGCGAGTTGATTCAGCGTCCGCCGTGCAGAATTTCCGATAAGGAAAAGCGCAAGAAATGGTACAACATTCATGCTGATATATTTAAGCAGGATTTTCCCGAAAAGTTCCCCGAAACCGATATCAAGGCGCAAATGCGTCAGGACGGGCTGTGCGAGGAGGACATTGAATTGGCGGTAAGCGCTATTGATGAGCTTAAGAAAAGGGGGCGGGACAATGGCTGAATACATAGAGCGCAAAAGGGTTCTCGCGGATATAAGCAAGTTTATAATTACCAAAAGTGCTGCCGATTTCACGCATTATGAAGAAGGACGAGACGAGGCGATAGCCGACGTGCTGAAAACAATTGAAAAACTTCCCACTGCTGACGTTCGACCCGAGAGGCACGGGGAGTGGCTGGTAAGCGGAGAATGTTATGAGTGTTCGGAATGCGGCGGCGGTTCAACAGTAAACACAAATCCGTATTGCTGGAAATGCGGCGCTATGATGGACGGGAAGGACGGTGAGAGCGATGGATAGGCTGACAGCAACCATTAAACTTCCGCCGGAGGGTGTATTTATATCCTGCACGGAGGAGCAGCTTGAAGAAATAAGGCGGGCTGATAATGTTTCGCCGAGAGAAATTTATCGACAACTTCAAGCATACGAGGATACAGGTCTAACTCCCGAGGAAATAACCGCGATGAAATCGGATAACGAGAGACTGCACAAGTTGGTTGACACTGTACAAACCCTTTTGTGGGGCGATACAGAGAAGAAAGAGAGGTAACAGAAATGGACGAGCTTAGAGGGCTTTGGCGCGGGAAGCGGACAAAGAACGGAGAATGGGTTGAGGGATTTTATTTTGAAACACCAGTTGGAGAATCTTACATTATGACAAGCAGACAAGAGACAAAATTTGTTTTCAAAGTAATTCCCCAAACCCTCGGCGAGTGTGCGGGATTGCGTGACAAGAACGGTAAGCCCATTTTCGAGGGGGATATTGTGACAACACTTGAAACTGACGATAATGGCAAGCGTTGTTTTCCTGTGGTTCAATCGAATGTGGCATTTTGGCTTTATGATGAACTACTGGACAGCAGACTTGATTTTCTGGGAAGTTATGAAAATCAAGCGCTTGAAGTCATCGGCAATATCCACGACAACCCGGAGATGATTGGAGGCGATAGCGGTTGACGGCTAAGGAATACCTGAAGCAGTACCGAGCACTTGACGAACAGATTTTTGAGAAAACATTAAAACTGAAACGCTTGCAGGAGCGAAGGGGGTACAGCTCCAAGGGCGCGAACGTTGAGCGTTCCTCGCTGCCGTCGGATAAGGTTGCGAAGTTGGCGGCGGATATCGCCGATACGGAAGAGGAAATAGCGCGGCTTAAAATGCTCAAAGCTGAGATTGAGAGCCGAGTGGGCAGTCTGCCCGATTCCGAGCATAGAGAAGTTTTACGGCTTCGGTTTATGAAAGGTTTTTCGGTTGTTAAAACCGGGGAGATTTTACACTGTTCGGATGAAACAGTATATGAC
>CAMWLH010000347.1 GCA_947175045.1 uncultured Clostridia bacterium
ACCTATGACCCTCTGCTTGTAAGGCAGATGCTCTCCCAGCTGAGCTAAACTTCCACATCTTGCCGCCCCTATTGAGACGACTATTATATTATACACACTTCTTCCCAAATTGTCAAGCGTTTTTTTAAAAAAATTTAATTTTTTTTGATTTTTTTGTTTTGTCGGTCGAAACGGTTTTGATTCCGACAAACATCGGAAATATATCAAAGCAGCTTGTCGTTCTTTAGAAAAATGTAAGCACCGACCTGATCATCGTATAATGACATAAATAAGCATATAAACTTTTTCATTCTCAACAGCACTCTGTATATCCCGATAATTTATTAAGTTTTTACAGATTCAGCAGCTCTCCGCCAGCCTTTTCAGTTCCTCCGCTGAAAAGCGGTATTTTTTATTGCAGAAATGGCAGCACACCTCGGTTTCCCGCTGCTCCTCCGCCAGTCGCTCAAGTTCGGCTTTTCCGAGGGATATCATAACGCGCTCCGTGCGCTCGCGCGAACAGTCGCAGTAGTATTGCGCGTCCCAGCTATCGAGTATCTCGCCGCCCAGACCCTCCAGCGCCGAAATCGCTATTTTCTCGGGGTCGAGCCCCTTTTCAAGCATTTCGGTTATGGAATCCATATTTTTGAGATTTTTCTCTATGCAGTCCACCGCGCTGTCCGCAACGGGAGGAACAAGCTGCACCATAAAGCCGCCCGCCGCCTTTACCTCTCCATTGTCGAAAACCGCCCCGAGAGCGCAGACGGTGGGTATCTGCTCGCTTATTGTATAGTACGCGGTCACGTCCTCCGCGATATTTCCAGAAACAAGCGGTATCTGTCCGCAGTAAGGCTCCTTAAGCCCCATATCCTTTACAACGGTCAGAAACCCGTCCCTGCCGACTATCCCCGCAACATCCTGCCTGCCGTCAGCTCTCAGCGGCAGCTCCGCGGCGGGATTTCCCACACAGCACTTAACGTTTCCGCGGTAATCAGAAACCACCGTCAGCGTACCCGCCGCGCCGCCTCCGTTTACCCTCAGCGTAAGGGTATCCCCCTCATATTTCAGCATAGCTCCCATAATAGAGCCCACCGTAGTCATTCGCCCCAGCGCAGCCGTGACGACGGAGCTTGCCCCGTGAAGCCGCGCGAGCTCCCTCACCATATCCGTTGAATCTATCGCCGAACAGAGAACGCTTCCGTCCTCGGATAAAGCTCTTACGATTTTTCCCATAATACCTCCGATTTAATCAGTTGATTTTTCTTGCGGCTATAAGCAGCTTTTCGCTGTCGTCCCGCGGCGGGTCAAAGGTGAGGTAATCGTAGATTTTCACGACCTCGAAGCCCGCGTCTTCCAGCAGCTCCGTAAGCTCCCCGACGGTCAGCGCGATCTCCCCGAAGCTCTCATATCCGCGCGAATAGCTGCCGTCCTCGTTCTCGTAAAACAAATCAAGCTCAATATCCACGCCGTTGTCCTCGGGACGGAAGGTATTGTTCCACGCGCAGTATACCCCGTCGATATCATAAACAAAGGTATTGTTGCCAAGTATCTCGCGGTGCTTGCAGACGGTGTTTACATCAAAAACGAAAAGCCCGCCCGCGGTCAGATTTTCCGCCAGCCGCTGAAAGCAGACCGAAATCTCCCCCTTATCCGAGAGGTGATTAACGCTGTCCAATGTGGAGACAGCGGTTTCCGCCGCGGTGTAAAGCTCGGTCTCGGTCATGCTCTGGCAGATCCAGCGCACCTTATCGGATTTCCGCGCGGCGACAGACAGCATATCCGCGGACGCGTCCGCGCCGACGACCTCGTAGCCCATATCTGCCAGCCGTATCGTAAGGCTGCCCGTTCCGCAGCCCATATCCAGCAGCCGCTTTCCTCCGCCCAGTTCGGTTATTATACTATTATAGTATGCCGCTATCTCGTCGTAGGGAACGTTTTCGGTCAGCAGGTCATAAACTCCCGCAAATTCGCCGTAGCCCGCCATTACTCGTCCTTAAGGCGGTCAAAGACTATTTCGTAGCCGCCCGCCGCCTGGTAGTTAAGGGTCTTGTTTACGCGGGAGATGGTGGCGGTGGAAGCTCCCGTTTCCTCAACTATTTCGGTGTAGACCTTGTTCTCGCGCAGCAGCTTTGCCACCTCAAGCCGCTGAGATATCGCCTTAAGCTCCTGCGGCGTGCAGATATCCTCAAGGAACGCGGTGCATTCCTCCACGGTCTCAAGGGTAAGCAGTGCCTTTGCAAGGTAGTCCAGATTTGCGTCCATTCTCATCTTGTGATTCCTCCGAAAGAATTATTTGATTATATTTTAGCATAATAAAGCCGAAAAGTCAAGAGGGTAAATAAAAATACGCAAAATGCCTGGCATTAAAGACGGATAATATTAAGTCTGCGGTTTTCCGCATAATTGACAGTATAAAAAGTACCCCCGCTGTTTTGACGGAGATAGCAGACCAGGTGGGCGCTGTTGTCGACAAGGCAGCGGTTGCGCGCAAGCATACAGTCGGGGGTATATCGCGGGGATACGGTTCTGATCTTGTCGGCTTTGCCGTGAATTCCGTAGTAGCGTTCCCGCTGTTGGCTGTTCCATTTAAGGGTCTGCTGTTCGGCGGGGCAGGGCAGGACTAAGATCAGTTTGATGTGAGGGTATTGACCTTTCAGCTCCAGCACGGTTTCCTCCGCGAGCATATCGAAGCCCAGCGCTCCGCCCGCTCCAAAGAAAACCACCCCCTGCTCTATCAGGCTTACGATAGCCGACCGCAGCCGCGATCTTAATTCTCCGCAGTCTCTCGGAAGCCTGCGGTGTCCCGAAAAGCAAGCTACTTTTAACTTGTCTATCATTTTTACCTCCTTAGACACATTTTAGACGTTATTCAAACGCACATTATACATTATACCACAAAATAGATGTAAAATAAAGTCACAATACAATAAAAAAGAGGTATTTTTATGGCTATTAAGAGCTTATCAATAAGAATCGACGATGAAATGCTCAATAAACTTCACGTCGTGGCAGATTATGAAGCCCGTTCCGCTAACGGTCAGATAATTGTTCTGATTCGTGAATGTATTGAAAAGTTTGAGGAAAAGCACGGCGAGATAAAATTTAACAATAAGGAAAAATAATGATCTGCCCCCTCAAAGGGGATTTCAGTTTGCAAAAAAGTTACAGCAACACAATGTTGACGCATGGAA
>CAMWLH010000348.1 GCA_947175045.1 uncultured Clostridia bacterium
CTGCACATGGGACGACCCTATTTTAAAGCGCGGTCAGAAGGATTTCGTGCGGCATGATTATATGCTGGTGACGGACGCCGAGATAGAGGGTATTACCCATTTTACCGATGAAGAGCTTTACGGGAATGTCCCGCCCTGCACTGCGAAAGCGGGAAATTATTTCGTGAAAAAGGGTCTTGTTTACAGCACGGCGGCGGAGGCAGTCGATGCTATGCGGGATCAGGTCAAGGCTGCGGGCATTGCGGGAAAGCGCGAAGCGGAATTCAAGCTCTCGGACGAAAACGAATACTTTGCCGCCCTTGCAAGGCTTATCGACAACGGCGAGATGAAAGTCATTATCGAGGATATAAACGGCGAATACGGAACAAAAATAAGCTCCGCCTACAGACACAATAACGATACGCTTCATATTATACATCTTTCACTTATTTATGAGGCAGACAAGCAAGGCTGAGCCGCGACCTGTGAGAAGCAAGAGGTCAAGAAGCAATAGATTTTTCGTTATTTAATTTCTAAAAAAGGAGCAAATGCTGTTTTATGAGCAGGTTCAAAAAAGGCTTTTTGAGATTTGGGGCGGCGGCGCTGTCCGCATTGATGCTTTCATCATGCGACACTCACACCGCGGAATGGGACGACACCCTTCCTTCGCCTGTGACTACCTCTGCTTTGCCTACGGTAAGCATTGTGACCACGGAGACCACCACTACCGAGGAGATAACCATCCCCACAAGGGAGCCCACCTCGCGGACGGCGGCTTCTTCGACTACACCAGAGCTTGCCACAACAACAAATCCGCCTACCGACCCCATAGACGGCACAACCGCGGTTTCCACGATACCAGGCGTACCAAGGATACCGCTTTCGGAGTTTACTTCCACGACCCCGTCTGCTATAACGACGGATACGTCATCGCTGACCGAACCGCCTCAAAGCTATTCCACAGCATATGACAGCGGTACGGCTTCCGTTACGGAGGGTACTGTTCAGGTTGTGACAACTCTGCCCGATGTTGCGGATCCATTTGCTCCATATACGGCAAGGGAGGAGATAATCCGTCCCTACAGCTATAAAATGCTTGACAACGAAAAGTACATATATATTTACGACGCTATTGTTACCGCTGTTGACAGGCGCAGAACGGACATTACATTTTCCGATGTTATGGGAATTACCGCGGATGATTACCTTGCGGTGTATCAGCAGATATACAACGACGAGATAAATATGTTTTTTATTGACCCTAAAATTCAGTACGCAATTCAGTCCTCCACAAAGACGGTGGCTTCGGCGGTTCTGATATACAAGCACAGCGACGCTGAGATAACCAGAATGGAGAACGCCATTGAGGAAGAGGTAAACAGAGTTCTGGAGGGTGTTACGCCCGATATGTCCCAATATGACATTGTAAAATATTTTCACGACTATATATGCGAAAATGTGGTTTACGATGACAAGGCGGACAACTGCAACAATATTTACGGAGCGTTTGTGAACAAGAGAGCCTTGTGTCAGGGCATGGCAAAGGCGTTTTCGTATCTCTGCGGAAAGGTCGGTATTGAGACCCTTACGGTGACGGGAGACGCGGACGGCATTGCACATATGTGGAATATGGTGAAGATAGGCGGAGAATGGTATCATATCGACCCGACCTATGACAATGCAGAGTCAACGGCTTACGGAAGATATGTGCGGTATGACTATTTCTGTCTTGATGATGAGACTATATATTCAAAGCGTAACGTCTACGACCAGACTTATGAGTACCCGAGAGCGGATTCCGAAAGGTGCAACTACTATGTAAGGAACGGTCTTGTTGGAGGCGACTGGGACGAGGTAAGGGAGATACTTACAGAGCAGGTAGTGCAGTCTGCGGAAGAGAGAAAGGTTACCGCGCAGGTAAGATGCGCTGACGCGGAAGTCTATGACGAAGCTATGGACAAGCTTTTCGGGCTTTCCGAAAAGCAGGCTATAAATATTATGAACGACGCGCTTACCATGTCGGACAACAAGTTCAGGACGGATAATATTTCTTACGCATATGACGAGGGTACCCGTATAATAACGCTTTATCTGGATTATACGAATTAATTTCAGAGCTTTTATTTCGGCATTGCGTCCGATATCAAATTACAAAAAGATTGAAACATCAAACGTATCTGATATCGGAATAAGGTGGTGAGAATTTGATGAACAGGTTTTTTGGCTGTACAGCGGGGAGACGCATACTTGCGGTGGTTTCCGCGGCGGCTTTGGCGACAATGAGCGGCTGCCGCAGAAACGGCTCCGAGGACGGCATTCATGTTTATTCAAACGGCACTTCCGCTGTTGTGGGAGAGCAGGAGATCTATTCCACCGCGGGCAATGCCGAATTTTATATTCCCGAGGGAATGGTCACGGATTATTACAGCTCGACTGCGATCAACGGAACAGAGAAAGAGGTCTACGACAGCGTTCTGAACGACCTTGGAAATCTCAGGACAAGAGTTCCGCTGAAGGTGGATTCCACCGTGCTTCAGAAGGTTTTGGATATTATCAGGTTTGAGCAGCTTTCTTATTTTCATCTTTCCGACCGTGATATTGATGTAAACGAGGTAACGCAGGAGTTTGAGATAGTATATGAGTACCGCTTCACGGCTGACGAGATAAGCAGTATGAACATAGCCTCAGAGAGAGCGGCAAGGGAGATAATGGAGCAGATAACTCCCGATATGGACGATTACGACAAGCTGAAATATTTTCACGATTATCTGGTGCTTAACTGTCAAAACGACACGGAAAGCCCCTACAGCGATACGATATACGGCGCTCTGGTGCAGAAAAAGGCGTTGTGCGAGGGGTATGCAAAGGCGTTCTCTTATCTTTGCAATTTGGCGGGAATTGAGAACACGATAGTTACAGGGCTGACGAAAGTCCCGCATATGTGGAACGCCGTCAAGCTTGGGGGCAATTGGTATCATGTTGACGTTACGTGGGATAACCCCGACGACGCTCTTCACGCGGAATATCCCGACGTTATTCTTTATCAGTATTTTATGGTGACGGACTCGGTAATTGAAAATAATCATACGATATGGACATATACCGCGGAGCCGCCGAAAGCAAGCGGCAGGAATGAAAATTATTTTGTCCGTGAGG
>CAMWLH010000349.1 GCA_947175045.1 uncultured Clostridia bacterium
GTACTGCGGAATGGTAGGCGGGTTTGAAAAGGAGGAGCTTTTCGGGTTTTATAAGGATATTCTCGCGGAGATAGGCGAGGGAACGCGTCTGCGCTACACCGAGGGGATATATTACGCCACTCTGCGCAGATTTCCCGAAACGGACGTTTTCGAGCTCCTGATGGAGCACTTTGACTGCGCGAAAATGAACAAGACGCAGATATTAAAGGACTTTGTGCTGAAGGAGAAGGTTGACTGCCTTGCCGCCGCAGAAAAATACGGCTGGCTAAGTCAGCCGCGCAGGCGGGACGAGCTTATTAAGTATGCCTCGGAGCATGAAAAAACGGAGACTGCCGCGTGGCTGCTGGACTTCAAGAACTGCACCGCGGATTTGGCGGCGGAACGGGAAAAGGCGGAAAAGAAAATAATGAGGGAGCTGAACGCTTCCCCCGATTCCGTTTCTGAGTTGAAAAAGATATGGAGCTATAAAAAGCAGGAGGACGGTACTCTTGTTATTACAAGTTACAAGGGGGATAAAACGGAGGTGACCGTTCCCGAAAGGATAGGAAAGAGCGTCGTCACGGCGATAGGGGACTACGCCTTTTCCACGGGCGCTCCGCATATAAGCAGGGATATAGTGCGAAGGCGCGCGAAGATCGCCAAGATAACGCTGCCCGACAGTATCGCGGTTATAGGGAGAAACGCTTTTGACTCATGTTCGGCGCTTGAGGAGATAAATATCCCCGACGGAGTAACGGAGCTGCCGTACGGAATGTTCAGTTCATGCACTTCACTTAAAACCGTGAAAATTCCCGATTCCGTTAAAACGATAGGCAAAAGCGCGTTTGCCTACTGCAAGGCGCTGGAGGAGATAAATTTCCCGGACGGGATAACGGAGATACCGAACGGAGTGTTCCACGCGTGCGCTTCGCTTAAAGCCGTAAAGATACCAGCGTCCGTCAGGATAATGGGCAACTATGTTTTTTCGGGGTGCTCCAAGCTGAAAAGTATAGAGCTTCCCGATGGTATCCAGGAAATAGGCAATAATATGTTCGGTATGTGCGGCTCGCTTGAAAGGATAGATATCCCAAGCTCTGTTACAAAAATCGGCGCGTGGGCGTTTCAGAATTGCCGGTCGCTGAAAAAAGTGACAGTTCCCGAGGGGGTAACGGAAATCGGAGATCGGGCGTTCATAGTGTGCGGTTCCTTGGAAACCTTGGAGCTTCCCGCGTCGGTGAAGAAGATAAAGAATTGTAAATACCGTGACCAAGAGCCGCAGACCATACTGGACAATACGCCGAACGTTACGGTGACAGTTCCGCCAAAAAGCTACGCAGAAAAATACTGCAAGCGCAACGGTATAAAGTATACGGTTAAAGAAAGCTGAAATCAACACTTTTCGATGTTTTAGTCGGTGTGAAAATAACATTTAAAAGGAGTTATATATGAGCTATACAAATTTAACGCAGCCAAAAAAGACCGAGCTTCTGGAGCAGGCTGTAATAAACAAGACCCCCGACGAGGTTCGGGAAATATTTAAGGAACTGGGTACGGTCGATATGACGGCGCGGGCACTCGGCATCGCCTGTCGCTATGTCGGAATTGATATGGTAAAGGCGCTTGTTGAGGGTGGCGCGAGGTTCTCTTTCCCGCGCAGCGAGGATATAGAAAGGGAGTACCACTGCTACGCGGACGTGAAATATATGGGGTGGCTTACAAACTACGCGCTGATGATCTTGGATATTTACAGGGGCGATCTGCGCGGAGTTAGCAGCATAAAAGGTCTGAGCCTGTTCAAGCAGGTACCCCGTGAAAAGGGAAAGCTGCCCGTGCTGTCGCGCACGGAGCGGCTGGAGATAGTGAGGTATCTTTATGAGAACAGGGAGAGGATTGATTTTGATTTTGAGGAGCTTCTCGTCATATCCTATTTTGTAAAGGCGAACGAGTTTATCGGCGTCTTAAAGGAGCTAGGCGCGGAGCTTTCTCAAAAACGCAGGGATATTCTGACCGGCAAAGCCGAAAAGGACGAGTCCTGGTTTTACTTCTGCCATCTGGTACATCTGCTGGAAGCGGAGGATTTTGCCGAAGTACTGGGGAATATCTCAAGTGAGTGCGGCGGCGAAAAGCTGTGCTGCACCGAGCATTTCTACGAGTACAACCATGACAAGCTGTATGAGCCGAAAGCATTTGAATTTTTCGCGTATCACTTCGACCTGTCAAAAATAAATAAAACGCAGATAATGAAGGCTATCATTCTGGAGGATCGGGCGGGCTGTCTTCCTGCCGTTGAAAAGAGCGGCTGGCTGAAAATGCCCAAAAAGCGTGACGAGATGATAGCTTTTGCCTCGGAGAACGGCTGCACCGAAGCCGCCGCGTGGCTGCTGGATTTCAAGAACCGCACCGCCGATTTTGCCGCCGAACGTGAAAAGGCGGAAAAGAAGATGATGAGAGAGCTTAACGCCAAGCCCGATTCCGTCATGGAATTGAAGAAGATATGGAGCTATAAAAAGCAGGAGGACGGAACGCTTGTCATCACCAAATACAGGGGCGAGAAAACCGAGGTTACCGTTCCCGAAAAAATAGGGAAAAGCATAGTCACAGCGATAGGCGACAGCGCCTTTGCGGGCGGCTCGGGGCTGTGCGCGGGCAGAATAACGCCCTACGTTTCGTATGAACTGATGGCGGCGCGCCGCAAGATAACAAAGCTTGTGCTGCCGAGCGGATTAAAGTCGATAGGACTGGGCGCTTTTGCGGATATGTTGTCGCTGGAGAGCATAGATATCCCCGAAAGCGTTACGGAGATAGGTGATTGTGCTTTTTACGAGTGCAATTCGCTTAAAAGCGTGACCGTTCCCGGCGGCGTAAAATCGATAGGTGAGTATTGCTTTTCGCGCTGCAAGAAGTTAAAGAATGTGAAGATATGTCACGGAGTGGAGGAAATATGCGAGGGCGCGTTCCACAACAGCGACTCGCTGCGCCGCGTGGATATACCCGCCACGGTAAAGAGCATAAAAAGCGGGCGGCGGGGACGCAGCGGCGAAATTATTCGCGAGGCGTTTGACGGCTGGGCGTTTCACCTTAAAATATATGTTGTAAAGGGAAGCTTCGCGGAAGAGTACTGC
>CAMWLH010000350.1 GCA_947175045.1 uncultured Clostridia bacterium
TAATATCCATTCTCCGCTCCGTTTCCACAAAAATTTTAAGCGCTCCGAACCGTGCCGCCGCGCAAAATCTCCGCCAAATAACCTACTCCCCGAATAGCGAAAATCTCACGCCCCGATTCTCAGGGCGTGAGAAAAAGTCGATTAGAGAGCCGCCTTAGCCTTTTCGGTAAGAGCGGTAAAGCCCGCAGCGTCGTTGATCGCGATCTCGGAAAGCATTTTTCTGTTAAGAGTAACTCCTGCCTTTTTCAGACCGTTCATAAATGTCGAGTAATTCATGCCGTTAGCCTTGCAGCCCGCGGAAATTCTCGTGATCCAAAGTCTTCTGAAATCTCTCTTCTTCAGTCTTCTGCTTATATAGGCATACTGACCCGACTTCCATACAGCCTCTTTAGCCGTCTTGAAAAGTCTGCTCTTGCCGCCGAAGTATCCCTTAGCGAGCTTCAATGTTCTATTTCTTCTCTTGCGAGTTGCGAGTGCACCCTTGATTCGTGCCATCTTTGATTACCTCCTGTTGTTTTATCGCGGAAACGCTCATTCCGCCGCTTTTGATGTTGATTATTTGTACGGAATAAGGCTCTTTACCGCCGCAACGTTGGTAACGTCGGCATACGCGCCCATGCGCAGACCTCTCTTGCGCTTTGTGCTCTTCTTTGTAAGTATATGACGCTTGCCGCAGTGCTGCATCTTTACCTTACCGCTCTTTGTCAGCTTGAAACGCTTTTTAGCTCCGCTGTGTGTCTTGATCTTAGGCATATTCGTTTCCTCCTTGGATTTTCTTGTTTCGTTTACTTTTTCGGACTGATAACCACCGCGTAGTTCTTGCCCTCGAGCTTCGGGGGCTTATCGGACGAGCCGTACTCCGCCACAGCGTCCACGAATTTCTTCATCAGCTCCTCGCACAGGTTCATATGCGACATCTCTCGCATACGGCGGAAGCGTACCGTAACCTTGACCTTATCGCCGTTTTGCAGGAACTTAATGCTGTTCTTCACCTTGATATTGAAATCATTGGTGTCGATGTTAAGGGACATTTTTATCTCCTTAACTTCCGCCTGCTTCTGGTTCTTTCTGGCTTCCTTCTCCCTTTTAGTCTGCTCAAACCGATATTTTCCGTAATCCATTATACGGCATACCGGAGGCTTTGCGGTCGGAGAAATCATAACGAGGTCAAGATCCGCCTCCACAGCCATATTGAGAGCGTCCGCCGAGGACATTATCCCCAACTGTTCTCCGTCCTTGCTGATAACTCTGATTTCCTTTTCCCGTATTTCCTCATTGATGAGCTGTTCCTTTGTGCTGATAACCGTGCACCGCCTTTCCATATCATTCACGCAGGGCATTTCTGCCGAGTATCTCCGAAAATAAAACAAGCGCAAGCACACTCACATACTCACGCTTAATAAACGACCGCGTTCTCCCGCGGCTTATTCGCATTAAACGACCGCGCCTAACTTGACTTTTGTCCGTTGGCGGGTGAGAGTGTGGTGACTCTGCTTTATTTACCAAATTATTATACACCATCTGTTTTATTTTGTCAAGGGGGTTTTAAAATTTTTTTGCGTTGTGTTATAATAGAAGTAAGACAAAAGTATAGAAAAAGTGGTTGAGGACTGTTAATTAAAATAAAGTATCCACACCCGGATTAACTGAAAGGAACTCAACCACTATGGAACATTATAGCAAAAAAAGCGGTATTGTGCACACCGCGGCACAATGGCAAGGTAGAGCGTAGTCACCGCAGCGATCGGGAGCGCTTTTACGATTATCTGAGCTTTTATTCCTACGACGATCTGCTTGTTCAGATGAAACGGTATATGCGCCGCTCAAACCGCATTCCAACGACTATCCTTGGTCGGAAATCTCCGATTGTCAAGCGTCGAGAGCTCAAAGCCGCTGCCAAATAGCCGCCCGAAATTGTGCGTCTCCGTTCGGGCTAAGCCCTCTATCTGGCGGCACAATTTCGCTATGCTAACTTTATTACAGTTCTCTTTATTTTTTTCAAGTATTTTGTTTCACATAATTGGCAAAAGTACATTTTAAAAAAATATACAGCAAATCTCACGCTTGTTCCGTTGCAGGCTCCGAGGTGCCTTCCCCAGTGCCGCCGGCGGTACTCTCCGCAGTCTCGGACGGCGGCGCCACAGGCTGAGGATCGTTCTCGATGTTCTTGCTGCGGACAGCCACCACCTCGGGGTTTGTGAGCAGTATCGTGACCTCCTCCGTGGGAGAAATCTCGTCCTTGATTATCGCCGCGCCGACCGTCAGTTTGGAATCTATATCTGTGATATTGCCGATCTCCAGGGTTATCTTGTTGTCATAAAGTATTTTAATGTCGAATCTATCGGTCAGGTCGATCTCTGTTATTTTATTTAGCCCCGCCTTTTCCGCGGCGGTCATTATCTCGGCGGGAGTATCGTTCTTGCCCTCTACTGCGGAACAGAGCTTGCCGCCCACCTCCAGGCTCTCCGCCTCAAAGCCCTTTACCGTCACCAGACCGTTTGCGGCGCAGTGCTCCAGTATCTTACCGCCGCGGGATATCGCCGCGGTGACCCCGTCCTGGTACACGCAGAACCATTTTTCAGCTTCGGTAACAGTTATAATTATCCTAGTAGGGTATTTTTTGATGACCTTTGCCATATCAATATAAGCGAGAGAGGAAACGATATTTTCCTCCGCTTTTCCCGCGTCGATATGCATCAGATTTTCGCCTACGGATATCCCCGAAGCGGCGGCTATCTCCTCCGCCGTGTACCTCTCGTAGCCCTCCGCCTCTATGGTCGAGCAGTTGAACAGCAGCGTGTTCGCCAGTATCACAAACACGACTATCGCAACTATTCCCGCCATAAGATAATACAAAATATAATTTCCGCTGCGTCGGCGCCTTCTCGGCAGGTTGTGATTTTTAGCGTTCATCGCTTTTTTCACAGCGCGTGAGGAGTGCCTGTTTACGGGGAGCTTCGGTCTTGGAGCGGGCTTTGGCTTGTCGGGCTTTGCTTTTTTGGGAGCTTTCGGAGATTTTTTCGGAACGGCGGGCTTGTTGGGCGCGGTATTTTTATTTTGTATAGCCCGCTTGCCCGGCTTTGAGGGAGCATTAGGC
>CAMWLH010000351.1 GCA_947175045.1 uncultured Clostridia bacterium
CCTCTGTCACAGTAATACAGCACGCCGCTAAGTCTGCCTTCTCCGTCACAAGTGCGGGAATAATCGCCGCCATAGTCGCGTCCGAGATTTCAAGTCCGTAACCGTATTTTTCGCAAAACCGGCACAACACGTCAATATCATATCCGACAATTTTTTCATCCTTAACATAAGAGAACGGTGCGACATCGCCGGTTGTAATAAACCGCAGCATTCCCGCGCTGCCTGAAGAAGCCGGGTATGCCACGTTTTTAGCCGACTCGTCGTCACCAAACCACTTGTCCTCGATCTCTTTCAAAGTTCCGTCTGCGCGTATTTCGGAGAGATATTCATTAAAACAATCACGCAGTGCGCCGCCCCTTTCGGTTTTCGAGAACGCAAAGGCATAGTCATCGTGGCTGATGTATTCCTCCAGGTACCGTATCCCTTTTTGCTCGGCGCATTGCACACGCGCAATGGGTTCATCGGTAAGATACGCCGAAACCTTCCCCTGCTTCAAACCAATTATTAAATCCGAATAGGTTTCAAAATACTCTTTGCGGGCGTTTTCAATATTTTCATCTGTCATGACGTCGAGTATAGTGCCTGTTACAACTCCTATTTTATGTCCGTTAAGCTGAGATATATCCGTTATGGTCTGCTGGACGTTATTTTTCACGCAGCCAACAAGCGTGAGCGCAACAACGAAAATCAGCGCGAAACACATAACCTTCTTGTTTATTTTCATTTCAATTCCGCTCCTTTATATGTTTTTCCTGATCTTCAGAATGTTTTTGCCGTCCTTGTATTCATAAGAAACGTCGTCCATTGATTTCTTCACCATATAAATACCCAAACCGCCGATCTCGCGTTTCTCGGCGGAAAGCGTGACGTCGGGATCGGCTTTTGCGAGCGGGTCATATGGCACGCCGTTGTCGATAAAGGTTATCACAACAGCAAGCGGGTTTTTCGTTACCTCAACGCGCACGGTAGCCGCACCGACATCGGGATTGTATGCGTAATTTGCGATATTCCCAAACAGTTCATCTATCGCCACATCAACCTGATATTGCGTTTTCATCGAGCAGTTAAGCTGCTCAAGCTGCTCATCGACAAAGGCGGTCACGGCAGCGACGTTGTCTATCGTCGCGTCAATCGTAAGCTCTTTCACATTAGCCCTCCATTCTCGCCTTGTATTCAAGGCACAGCATAGTTATGTCATCAAACTGCGGTGCTTGCCCTACAAATTTGTCAATATCCTCTTTTATTCCGGAAAGCAATTCGGCAGGCGGCAGCGCGGAGTTTTTGCCCAGAATTGCCTTAAGTCTGTCCATTCCGTACAGCTCGTTATTTGCGTTTGTAGCCTCGGTAACGCCGTCTGTATATTGGAATATCTTATCACCGACCTCAAGCTGCATTTCACCGCATTTATAGCGCATACCCTCCATGCCCGCGAGAACAAATCCCGCGCGTATTTTATACGGCTCGAATTTGCCGTCCTTTTTGCAGATGTACGGTATCTCGTGACCCGCGTTCACAAAGCGGAAATCGCCGCTCGTTAAGTCGAGAACTCCCTCAAACGCGGTAATAAACAAGCCCTCGCTGTTGCTTTCACACAAAAGCTCGTTTACTTCGGTGAACACCTCGCCCAGATCCTTTCCCGACTGCGTGTGATCCTTTATCAGCGTTTTACCGATGACCATAAACAGCGCCGCGGGAACTCCCTTTCCCGACACGTCCGCCATAACGATCGCAAGGTGACGCTCGTCTACCATAAAAAAATCATAGAAATCGCCGCCGACCTCTTTGGCGGGGTTCATTGTCGCGTAAATGTCTATTTCCTTACGCTCAGGGAACGCGGGGAAAATGCTCGGCAGCATATTCGCCTGAATACGCGTAGCAACGGAAAGCTCGGTGTTTACGCGCTCCTTTTCGGCGGTTATCGCGGTAAGGTTTTCGGTGTACTCTACGATATCCGTTTCCATCTTTTCGACCGCACGCGCGAGTATACCGACCTCGTCTCTTTGTCTTATTTTCAGCAAATTTTCAGATGGCATATTCGTTTCAGCGAAACGCTTCGCCTCGTCCGTGACTGTCAGGATCGGCTTTATAACGCCGCGGCGCAGTATAACCGCGTATACAAAAATAAACAGAACGATAGCCGCCAGCGTCCATAAAATGACGTGCAGAACGTAGGTGTTGCGGGCGTTTTCAAGTCGCGTCATAGGCTTTTCAACGCACAGCATTGCGATTATTTTACCGTCCGAATTTTTCACGTCGATAGCGGCCGTCGTATGCGCTCCGGATTCCTTTGAATAGGAATATAAGTATTTTTCGGCGCGTCCGCCCTCGTTCATAATTTTAATAACGTTCTCGGTATGCTTTTCATCAAGATCGGAGGCAGTGTAGCCCAGCGGATAGCGGTCAAAGCCCGTGCTTGAATTGACCGTATCGTAGATGTATGTTAGCGTTTTGTAGTCCTCGCTTACCCTCGCGACATATATAAATGTGACGTTTGTCGCGTCGGTAAGTGCGTCCAGTCCGGCCAAAATATTCTCGTATTCTTCGTCGGTCTGACACGTTTCGAGATATTGTCCGAATTTGTCTGGATTTAAAATCGAACGCGCCGGTTCCGCGATCTCGTAAGCCGAATCGTTATACTGCTGTTCAAGCACCGCAGTAAATTCGATATAACCTACCGTACTGCACACCGCGCCCAATAATATCCCGAAAAGAATTACTCCTATCGTAAGCTTGCCCGCTATTCCGGTGAGCTTTTTCATTGTTTTCCCTCCCTGTGTATGATCTGTGCCGCGAAAAAATTTTTCTTTTCCTCTGTGTTCAAGAAATGCGGCATTTTGCTCTGAGCCATCGGCTTGCCTCTTTCGGCGAGCTTTTGCTCGTAGCGTCTGAAGCTGCCCTCCCGTAAAAACTCGATATGCAAAGGTCTGATCTCGCGCATATTCAGGCACGACCTGTATTCGGGATTTGCCTCACACATACACTTCTCAAATAAATCGTCCGCGTTTTGAGGAGCTTTTTCACATTCCATTTAAAATAAATATCCAGGTGCCAGCCCGGAAAAATCCTCGCAGACGCAATAAC
>CAMWLH010000352.1 GCA_947175045.1 uncultured Clostridia bacterium
GCTCCATTTTGCAGTCGGAAATATCCAGATACTGCAAAATGGATTTAAGCGTGTCCAGATATGCTTTGGCTTCCTCGCTGCCCCTCATGTCCGGCTCGGAAACTATCTCGATAAGCGGCACTCCGCAGCGGTTGAAATCCACCAGCGAACCCTGGAAGGAGTCGTTGTGGAGCATTTTTCCCGCGTCCTCCTCGATATGGATACGGGTTATGCCTATGCGCTTTTCCTCTCCGTTCAGCATGATATCCACATATCCATGCTCGCACAGCGGGATATCCGACTGGGATATCTGGTAAGCCTTGGGCAGATCGGGATAGAAATAATTCTTTCTGTCCTGCTTGCAGACGTTGTTAATTGTGCAATTTGTGGCGTGACCCATCTTTACCGCGTACTCCACCACCTTTTCATTCAGCGTGGGCAGCGTTCCGGGCATTCCCGTGCATATCGGGCATATCTGCGTGTTTACCTCCAAGCCGAAAGCGTTCCGGCAGTTACAATATATCTTGGTCTTGGTGTTCAGCTCCGCATGAACCTCAAGACCGACGACGGTTTCGTATTCCATTCTCAATCTCCTTTCAGATCGCAGGGTATGTTGTATTTTTTGCAGTATTCCTCGGCGTAAGAGCCGCGCGGCACAATGACCGTAAGTTTATCGGCGTTTGAAAAAGCGCGGTCGCCGATATATGTCAAGGTATGCGGCAAAACGATTTTTTCAAGCGCCGTGTTGGCAAACGCGCAGCTTCCGATTACGGAAACACCGTTCGGGATATTCACCGAGCGCAGGGCGTAACAATCGCAGAAAGCCCGCTCGCCTATTTCCGTGATACTATCGGGCAGGGTAACCTCCGTTATCGTTTTGAGAAGCGCGCCGTTTTTGACGATGACCCCGTTGCGGAACGGCGAAAACGCGCCGTACCCTATCGCCATGACCGCGCTTTTGCCTATCCTAGCGGGAACGGTTATGCTTGTCCTGTTGCCCTTATATCCGTTTATGATAAGCGTTCCGTCATCCCGCTTTTTATAGCTCCATATCTTTTTCAGCTCCGAAACGGAATCGGGAGAAGCGTTAAGTTCGCGCTCACGCTTTTTTTCGTTTTTGGCGCGCTCCGCGGCAATGTCGGCGGTGCGGTTTTTGAAGTCCATCAGCCACGCGGCGCACTCCGCGCTTTTGCGCTCCGCCGCATATTGAATCATTTCGTCGCGTTTTTTCGGTGAGCTCAGCCACCCATCACGTTCTGCAAAAGCAAGACATTCGGGCGCGTCATTATCGATAGCGGACTTCATGATATCCGTTTTTTTGAGTTTGGGGTCATCAAATATCTCAAGATAACATTTAAGATTTTCGGGTCTGTACAGCTTGTCCGAGATCGCGGCGTATATGCCGCTGGTGCAGTGGAGCTTTTCTCCGCCCAGTTCTCCGCTCAGCCGCGTCAGAACGCCGGCGAATTTCTCCGCTGACAGCCTTTCAAGCAGGCAAGTCCATACACACAGATCCTTTGGTTTTCCTTTTTCCGTAAGCAGTCTGCGGCGGTACTCCGAGAACTCCGCGCCCTGCTCCTTAAGCACCGCGGTCATTCGCTCGTCGCCGACGGCTATTGAGTAGAATAAAAGCTCCCCCGCGTCAAAGGCGGCGCTTTGACCGTTTTCGCACAGATACCTCGCCGTTTCGGCGCGCTCCTCAAACGGCAGCGGCAGCAGCTCTGTGCCGTCCGCCTTTTTGACCGACCCGTATATTTGATGCGTTACCACAAAATAAGTCACTCTCGAGTCGGGAAAGTTGTCCAGCAGCATTACCGCAAGATCGTCGCCGTAGCTGCCGTAGGTCTGTATCATATAGTTGGTGAATGGAGTTTCAAAGCTCGCCCCGCCCTCAACGAGCGCCCTTACGCATTCCACTCCGCGGAATCGGCACGCTATCCCGAGCGCCCGCGCGGAATATTCAACGCAGCCGATACGGCTGTACGTTTCCGCAATCTCCTCGGGCGAGAGGTTAAGCGCCGCGTAATCCAGCTCCGCGACCTTTTCGGCGGGCGTAAGCTCTTTTAACATATCAGACATTGACCGATCTTGCTTCGCCGACATTCTTTTCCACCGCGAAAGCCGCGTTAAGCAGGGTCTGCTCGGAGAATTTCCGCCCGATAAACTGCAAGCCCACGGGCAATCCCGCTATATTTCCGCAGGGAACGCTGATGGCGGGCAGTCCCGCGATATTCACCGTTACCGTACAGATATCCGCCGCGTACATCTTGGTAGGGTCGCCCATATTCTCGCCCAGTTTGAAAGCGGTTGACGGCGTGGCGGGAGTGGCGATAACGTCGCACTTTTCAAACGCCGCGTTGAACTCCTTGACGATATCCAGCGCGACCAGCTTCGCCTTTTTATAGTAAGCGTCAAAGAAGCCGCTGGACAGCACAAAAGTTCCAAGCATTATCCTGCGCTTCACCTCATCGCCGAAGCCCTCGCTGCGGGTCTTTTCGTACATATCGATAAGGCTGTCGTAGCCCTCCGCGCGGTAGCCGTACTTCACGCCGTCAAAGCGCGCAAGATTGGAGCTTGCTTCGGCGGAGGAGATGATATAGTATGCGTTCAGCGCGTATTTTGTGCTGGGCAGACTGATATCGACTATTTCCGCGCCCTGCTTTTCAAGCTCCTTTACCGCCGCCATAACAGACGTCTTTACGCTCTCGTCAACGCCCTCGCCGAAATATTCCGCGGGAATGCCTATCTTAAGCCCCTTAACGTCGCTGTTAAGTCCCTTTGCAAAATCGGGGTATTCCCTGTCGGCTGAGGTCGCGTCCATGCTGTCGTGACCGCATATAAGCCCGTAAAGCATGGCGCAGTCGGTAACATTACGCGCAAGCGGACCTATCTGATCGAGAGATGACGCGAACGCAACCAGTCCGTATCTCGAAACCGCCCCATAAGTAGGCTTCAGACCAACAACACCGCAGTAGGAGGCTGGCATTCTGATAGACCCGCCCGTATCCGAGCCGAGGGATACCACCGCCGAACCCGCCGCGACAGCCGCCGCCGAACCTCCCGAAGAGCCGCCCGGTACGCGGTCAAGGTCGTGTGGGG
>CAMWLH010000353.1 GCA_947175045.1 uncultured Clostridia bacterium
GAGTGTATATAATCGACGAGGTGCATATGCTGTCGCTGCAGGCGTTCAACGCGCTGCTGAAAACGCTTGAAGAGCCTCCGGAGCATGTCAAGTTCATACTGGCAACGACGGAGCTGCATAAAGTACCCGCAACTATTCTCTCACGCTGTCAGCGGTTTGAGTTCAGAAGGATAGACACCGCAGACAGCGCCGAGCGCCTGCTCAGCGTTGCCGAAAAAGAGGGTGTTACCCTTGACAGGGACGCGGCGGAGCTTATCTCCCGACTTTCCGACGGAGGAATGAGGGACGCGCTATCCGTGCTGGACAGATGTATCTCCGCGGATTCTCATGTGACCTCTGAATTGGTGAGAAGCTGCGCGGGAGTAGCCGATACGCGGCATTTGTTCGCATTTTCGGAGATGACGGCGAACAAGGACGTTTCGGGCTGCATAAGGCTTCTGAACGAGCTTCACAAAGGCTCAAAGGATATAGCGCGGATAATAGACGAGCTAAGCGGGCATTACCGCGATCTTATGCTTTTCAAGACCGCTCCCGCCGACAAGGAGCTGCTCACCGCAATGCCGGACGAGTATCCCGAGGTCGAGCGGATATGCGGAATGTATACCCTTGACGATATCCTGCGCTGCCTGTCGCTTTTGCAGCAGTGTGCGGACGATATCGGAAAAACAAAGCAGCGCAAGACTCTGGCGGAGATGTGCCTTGTTAAAATGTGCCTGGGATTGGGCGTTCAAAGCACAGCGGCGGCTCCGACCACGGCGGCTCGCCCTGCGGTTTCGGCGGGCGCTCCATCGGTGATGAATATTGTGACGGAGACTCCCAAAGAGGAATTTACCCCCACGCCGCCCGAGAAAATGTCAAAGCAGGAAGCGGCAAATCTCGCCAAGCTGCGTGAACTGAGCCGCGAGACCATGGAGATAGTAAAGCATACTCCGGGCAATTCCCCGACTTCGGAACCTCCACCCGAAGTAAACAGCGCGCCAGCGCCCGATCTGTACGCTCCCCCGCCGGAGGATTACGGAGCTCCCCCGCCCGAGTATGACTATGTTCCGCCGGAGCAAGGCGACGCTCCCCCAAAAGCGAAGCCTGAGGTCAAGCCGAAAGAGAAGGCTCCCGCCAAGGTCGATACGGAGGTCAATGCGCTGTCGGATATCACACCCGAGCAATGGAAAGCTGCGGTGGAAAAGCTGGACGCCATGAAGCGCGCAATGCTGACGGATTCCGAAGCGGAGATAAAGGGGAATACTCTCATAGTGCGTTCCGCGAGCAATATGCTAAACAGCATGAAGGACGAGCCGTTAAAGGCTCTTGAGCGCGAGCTTTCGGAGGCGCTGGGCGGAAAATTCAGACTTCAGACACAGCGCAGGGAAGCCGCCGAGAGCGCTCCGACCGACGGAAACGCGGTCGACAGGCTGTTGGAAAAGGCAAAGCGGCTGAATATAGAAGTAATTTATAAATGAAAGGAAGTTCATCATGAAAGCAAGATTACCCAAGGAATATCAGAATTCCAACGCTAATATGAACGCCATGGTAAAAAAGGCGCAGAAGATGCAGGAGGATATCGCCCAGATCCAGGAGGAGCTGGAGCAGAAGGAGTTTACCAAATCCGTGGGAGGCGGCGCTCTCGAACTGGTCATGACAGGCAACAAGCAGCTCAAGTCAGTAACGCTCAAGCCCGAGATAGTTGACCCCGACGATATCGAAATGCTGCAGGATCTTATCATAAGCGGAGTAAACGAGATACTTACCGAGGTCGACGATTACGGCGCGGCGGAAATGGAAAAGGCTACCGGCGGAGTTTCGTTCCCCGGATTCTTCTAAACTACCTGCGCGGTCAGGTGCGGTTCTTCTGCCGTCACATCGGCGGAGAACCGCTTTTTCAATGAATATGGACGATAAATTTTCGGCGGTATTGAAGCTGCCGTTAGTCAGATTCGCGCCTGCCTACGCGGTGGGGCTTATGGCGGGAGCGTTCCTGCCGCTGCCCGCCTGCGCGGCGCTTATTATCGCTGCGGCATTCGGGGCGGCGCTGCCTAAGCTGCTTGGGAGAAAGCTCTCGGCCGGGTCTCTCGGGTTTGCCGTGGGTATGCTTCTGATGTCGGTTCACGTGGTATTCTTATATCAACCGATAGCGGAGCTTGGCGGAGAGACCGTCCGCGCCGAATGTCTGGTGACGGAGGTCGAAAGCGCCCGCGGCGACAGGGCGGTATATATCGCCGGACTGCGCGCTGACGGTCTGCCCGTGACGGCGCGGCTTTTCGGCGAGGATATCGCCCAAACGGGCGACCGCTTTGAAGCGCTGATAGAGTTCAATGAAAACGACGAAAGCTACGGCAGTATCGCCTACGGCATCGACCTTACGGGAAGCATACAAGAGATAACCCTGATCGACAGCGGCTTCAGCCTTTCGGGCGCGGCAGGCGCTCTCCGCGAAAGAATGACCTCGCTTATCCGCCGCAATCTCGGCGGGGACGAGGGCGCGCTGGCATTGTCAATGCTGTTCGGAGACAGCTCTCTTTTGTCGGCAGAGCTGGAGGAAGCCGTGATAATAAGCGGCACGGCGCACTTCACCGCTGTTTCGGGAACGCATTTCGCGATATTCTTCGCAATTCTGCTGGAGCTTATGGCGGGAAATCGCAAGATGGCACGGGCGGCTGTCTCTGTGGTGCTTGTGCCCGTCGCAGTGATATTTTTCGGCGCGTCCGCGTCCGTAATACGTTCGGCGATAATGCTTGCGATATGCAACTGCGCCCCGCTTCTGGGGAGAAAGCCCGAAACGCTGAACTCCCTTTGCTTTGCGGTGGTAGCTATGACCGCGACCTCCCCCGCCGTAATACTTAACGCGGGATTTCAGATGTCGGTGCTGGGCGTGTTCGGAACGGCTGTCGTGGGCGAGAGATTTTATTCGGAACTTAAGCTGCGGCTGCCCGGGCGGCTGAAGCGCATGAGCTGCATAACAAAGCCCGTGACCATTTCCGCCTGCGCGGTCGTCTGCACTGCTCCCGTGGTTTTGTATTTCTTTGGGGGAGTATCGCTGGTCGGTGCCTTCACCTCCGCTCTCCTTATGCCGTTTAT
>CAMWLH010000354.1 GCA_947175045.1 uncultured Clostridia bacterium
GTATATAAAAAAATCACAAAAAATTATAAAAAATTTACAAATTCTATTGCCAAAACCAAAATAATGTGTTATACTGTAATTGTATATATGCGCGGCATATCAAAAAGTATTACAGACCGCGCAATATGCGGTCAGAACCGACGGTGCAGAGTCCGACGGAATTGACCATGCGGGAAAAATATATTCGGTTTTTTGAAAGGAAGTTTATTTATGACATTCGGTAAAAAATTTCTGACCGCACTGACGGCGGCGGCATTATCCGTTTCCTCCGTTCCGGCAGTGCTGAACGCTCCGACTTTTGCGGCGACATCATATACAGACTACGACGACCTGGATATCGTACCTTACTATATGTTTGAAACAGACAGCAGCACCGAGGCTCAAGATAAGCTGGAGAGAGCTTTCCGCACTGCCACCAGAAAAGACGTTGGAAGCATTACTTTCGGCGATCTTCAGAGAGTCACCTCCCTTAACCTAAGCAATATGGAGTTGGAGGGAGTGCCCGAAGCGATAGAGTACATGACAAGGCTGCGCACGCTGAATCTGTCGAATAACCTGCTTCGCACCGCCGATCTCAACTCGGTGGACTGGAGCGGCTGTATTGCCCTGTCCAGTGTGGACTTGAGCAAGAATTTCCTTACAAGCGTTCCCTCGCTGATAGTGTCGCTGGATATTCCCACCAAGAATATTAGCGGAAATCTTATCAACACCACGGGACAGCGCTCTATAACCGCGTCTCCCTCGGTTTACTACTATATGGCGGGTGAAACGCTGAACGAGAACGCTCTGAAAAACAGGATACTGGAATCCGTAAAGCTGTCGGACGGTACTTCGCTGCCCAAGTTCTTCTATGACCCCGAATATCCCACATACAACGCGCTCGACCCCGACGATACGGATCATCTCGACGATTACGATCTGTTTATCGACGATTGGGATCTTTCCAAATATGTGGACAGCACTACTCACATCGTTAAAGACGTTACAGCGCCCACAAGCGTTGACGTTACGGTATCGCTGTTCTCCACCGGCAGCAACTCCAACTGCACTGCGACGGTGAAGATATACTTCCTTGACGGAACGAGCGCTTCAAGCACCAAGGTGCGCCTGCAAACGCTTATTTCCGAGTGCGAGGGCTATAAGAAGGAAAACTACACCGAAACCACCTGGAATAACTTCAATGTGGCGCTGACAACAGCTAAGACCATTTACTCCTACACAAACGCAGACGCGGATATGCTCAGAAACGCTTACGACAGTCTGATCAAGGCTCAGAAGGAGCTTATCGGCGGCGTGGACACATCCACCAAAAAGGTGCTCACAGACCTTGTGACGGCTTCCAAGAACTATAAGGAAGAGGACTACTCCGTAGCAAGCTGGGCTAAATTTGCCGCGGCAGTGGCGGAGCTTCAGGACACGGCGAACGACAAGAACGCTTCCGTGACCCGCGCAAATGCCGCGATAAAGGCTTATCAGGACGCTATCGCGGGGCTCAGCACCACCTCGCTTGTCGTACCCTCAACTATTCCCAAGAGCGAATTTGACGCTATATACGGCGAGAATAAAATACTTGCGCGCACCGGCACTACCCGCGACGGCTACAAGTACAACTGGGAATTCAACGGTAAGGACTTGGTAGTTCCCAAGGATTTTAATCCCGAGATCAAGTATCAGTCGGCGAACGAGGAGAAAATTCGCCTGGAGGTAGGCAGCGCGAGCGACTATCAGATATTCTCCTTTGCGGAGACGGGCGCGTTCCCCGGCATGGCTAAGATCACGCTGGACGTTTCTGAGAAATACGAGAACGGTACATACCGTCTTTACAAGTGGAACAACGGCAAATCCGAGCTCCTCAACGACGTAACGGTCGTAAACGGTCTGGTTGAGATCAAGCTGAATGAGGGCGGGGATTACTTTATCAGTTCCGTGCTCCAGAATTTTGAGCTTATATCCAATAATTTCAATATAGACCACAGCAAGCTCACCATCGCGGGCGCTTTCAAGAAAAAATTCACCGTAAACGAGTTCAGAAACTCAATTCAGAACGGTGAGGCGGTAACGGTACTGAACGCTGACGGAACCGCAGCGGACGGCGGAAAGTACATCTCCACGGGAATGACCGCAAAAGCCGCAAACAGCGACGTATCCTATACGATAGTCGTACCGGGCGATCTTGACGGCGACGGTAATACAACCGCGCTGGACGCGGTTTATATACTCCGCGCAATTACGGGAGATCTTACGCTGGACGATTATTCGCAGAAACTGGCGGGCGACGTTGACGGCGACGGATATGTTACGGCGCTGGACGCTGTACGCATTCTGAGGTACAACATCGGAATGGACGACGAATAAAACCGACGGACTGCCCTTCTCCAAGCTTTCGGAGAAGGGCATTTCAGCCGTTAGGTCGAATTATGCCGAGAGCTTTTCCGCCCATATCGGCATAATCCGCACTATATACGGCACAATACTGTTAATTTATATCGGGAGGGCAAATGAACAAAACCATTAGCGAAAACCGCCAGGCGCGGCATGAATACTTTATTATTGAAAGCTATGAAGCGGGAATAGAGCTTTTCGGAACCGAGGTCAAATCAATACGCCAGGGCGGTGTAAACCTTAAGGATTCCTGGATATCCATAGACAACGGCGAGGCTTTTATAAGGAATATGCACATCGCTCCCTATGAAAAGGGGAACATTTTTAACCGCGATCCCTATCGTGTCCGCCGTCTGCTGCTGCACAAAAAGGAAATACTGAGGCTGTTCGGTCAGGTCAAGCAGGGGGGATTTACACTTATTCCCATCTCGCTTTACTTTAAGGACAACCGCGTTAAGGTGCAGGTTGGGCTGTGCAAGGGCAAAAAGCTCCACGACAAGCGCAACGATATGGCAAAGCGCGACGCAGGCAGAGAAATAGAAAGGGTCTTGAAAGAAAGGAACGCATAGCTGTTTGCTTAAATAAGAAAAGGCTTCGCGCAGTTTATATGCGCGAAGTCAGTCTGTATAAAAAGTTATAGCGACGTAATAATGACGCAGGAATTTTTCGCAA
>CAMWLH010000355.1 GCA_947175045.1 uncultured Clostridia bacterium
AAATATGGCGCTGCCGATATCTACGAATGTCCCATATGCATAGTTGAAAGTGAGATACATATGGTGCAGGCGCTGGAGGATATCACCAAGGCGGGCTGCAACGCGCTGTGCGTTTATCTGGGCAACTTCGGTCCCGAAATATCCGAAACACTGCTCGCAAAGCACTTCGACGGTCCCGTGATGTTCGCGGCGGCTGCCGAGGAGGACAGCAACACCTCCCTCATTCAAGGACGCGGCGACGCTTACTGCGGTATGCTGAACGCCTCCTACAATCTCAAGCTGCGCAACATCAACGCCTATATCCCCGAGTACCCCGTCGGTACCGCGGAGGAAGTGGCGGATATGATAAACGAATTCCTGCCGGTTGCGAGAACCATCGTCGGTCTGTCACAGCTCAAGATAATCTCCTTCGGACCACGTCCGCTCAACTTCCTTGCGTGCAACGCTCCCATCAAGCAGCTCTACAATCTCGGCGTGGAGATAGAAGAGAACTCCGAGCTTGACCTGTTCGAGGCATTCAACAAGCACGCGGGCGACCCCAGAATCGCCGAAGTAGCCGCGGATATGGCAAAGGAGCTCGGCGAGGGCAACAAGATGCCCGACATACTCCCCAAGCTCGCGCAGTATGAGCTCACCCTGCTTGACTGGATAGAGCAGCACAAGGGTTACAGAAAGTATGTTGCCATCGCAGGCAAGTGCTGGCCCGCTTTCCAGACACAGTTCGGGTTCGTTCCCTGCTACGTCAATTCCCGTCTGACGGGGCGCGGCATTCCCGTTTCCTGCGAGGTGGATATTTACGGAGCGCTGTCTGAGTTTATCGGCACCTGTGTAACTCAGGACGCGGTAACGCTGCTTGACATCAACAACTCCGTGCCCGCGGATATGTACAACGAGTCTATCAAGGGAAAATTCGACTACAAGCACACCGATACCTTTATGGGATTCCACTGCGGCAACACCTGCAGCAGCAAGCTGTCCAAGTGCAGCATGAAGAACCAGATGATAATGGCGAGAAGCCTGCCCGAGGAGGTAACCATGGGTACGCTTGAGGGCGATATTGTCCCCGGCGATATCACATTCTTCCGTCTGCAATCCACCGCGGACGCTCAGATAAGAGCTTATGTGGCGCAGGGCGAGGTTCTCCCCGTGGCTACAAAGAGCTTCGGCTCCATAGGCGTGTTCGCTATCCCCGAGATGGGACGCTTCTACCGCCACGTTCTTATTGAGAAGAACTATCCGCACCACGGCGCGGTCGCTTTCGGTCACTGCGGCAAAGCGCTGTTCAACGTGTTCAGATACCTCGGCGTTACGGATATCGGGTTCAATCAGCCCGCGGGCATGATGTATCCCTCCGAAAATCCCTTCTGCTGATAGCTAAGCATTCAACGCCCGAAAGGTTCGCGCTTTTCGGGCGTTTTATCAACAAATTTTCCGCGTAAACCCGTATAAGCTGTCCGCCTCGTTTATCGGGGCGGACATTTTATGTTATTTTTTTGAGCTGCTCCCGCGCCGTAAAGGGCGCGAATCCCGACAGCAGCGCCATATTGTCGGGGCTCTCCAACGAGAGAGCGCCCGAAAAACCGTTATTGTGAAGCGCTCTCGCCGCCGCCCGCCTGCTCCCGCAAAGCTCCTCGAACCGTATCCGCGCCGCGGTCTGCGAGATAAGGCAGAGCCGCGCCAGCTCCTCCGCGGAGCTCACTGCGCAGAAATGCAGCACCAGCAGCGGCGCAAGGAGCTCCGCGGCGAACGCGTCCGCCTGGCGCTCCTCGTCCGCGCCCTGCTCCGCCCGCCAGTCCCCGGAAACGTGCCCCAGGAAATAGTGACCGAGCTCGTGAGCCGCCGTCCAACGCCTGCGGATACCGCCGCAGGCGTTTTCGTTCACAGCGCAGACGTAGCCGCCCTCCTCATAAAACCCGAAACCGTATTTACTGTGGCGGTACAGCTCCGCGGCGGGTATGCCGTAGGTTCGCGAAAAGGTGGAGTAATCCACCATCTTCACCCCGAAGTGCCGCGCGAGCTCCGCGGGGTCAATGGGCAGCGAGCGCACTCCCGCCGCCGCAAGAACCTTTACGGCGCTCCTTGCGGGCGATGAAGCTACCTCCGTCATGATTACACTCACGCCATCACCTCCCGGCACCCGCTACTTTCCGCCGCCCCTGTAATCGGGCTGATCGAAAATACTGCTATTGCTCTTTTTCATCTTTACGCTGTGGGGAGCGCCATTGCCGCGCGCCGCCATCAGCACCTCTCGCTCATTGCTGTCAGATTCCACGGGCGAAATGCGCTGACACCGCTCCAGCTCCAGCTCTGTGCATACGTCAACGCGGTTCTTCCCCGCCTCGTCCAGTCTGCCGTACCGCTCAATATGTTCCCTGTCGCGCTCGGGCACTGTGCTCTCATACAGCCCCTCGAACAGATCGTTCGGCTCGCATTTCAGCGCCTCAAACAGTCTGTACAGAATATCCTCCCGCGGATGGCTCACATCCCGCTCGTAATTCCCAATAGCCGACGAGGTGACCCCTATCATCTCCGCCAGAGTCTCCTGGGTCACGCCCATTTTCTCCCTGACAGCTCTCAATTTCTTACCAATTCCCATATTTCCTCCTGATCTAAATCCGAATTTTCCGCACTGCCGCAAAAGCTGCGTTTCGCCATGCTCAACTCCGCCTCCACGGCGGCTTGCGGAAAATTCCTGCGTGGGCGAAACGTCGCTCACTGCTTTCGCTGTTAAATATTGCTTTACTTCTTTATAGGCTGAACTAAGCCGTGCGGCTCCCCCGCGGAGCTCCGTAAAGCTCTGTCAGCTTATTTACGGCGCTCTTTCTCAACAAAAACACCCTCCGCTCCGACATTGCCAGATCAAGCGCGATCCTTGCCCAATCCTTCCCCAGAAAATAATAGCTCTCCATAACCGCCCGTTCCTCGCCGTTCAGCGCGCTTAAATATACCAGCGCGCTGCGCTTTGCGTCCACGGTTTTATCGATATGCCCGTTAAGCTCCCTTTCAAGCGCCGCCAGCTTCTCCAGAACGTTCCTCGCATACTCAGCGG
>CAMWLH010000356.1 GCA_947175045.1 uncultured Clostridia bacterium
CCCCCACCCCCACCCCCCCCCCCCCCCCCCCTACTTTTTTTTTCCATCAGTAGACTGCGCATACGACAGGTAGAGAGGTCTCGTGGGCGCGGAGAGGTGTATAATCGACAGGAGTTGGAGCAGACCAGCTCCGCAAAGCCCGGGTATTTATGGGCGGGCGAGAATTTTTTCGGCTTCATTTCATGCAGCTCCACCGAAAACCCGCGCCGCGCGAGCTGTACTGCCGCCTCGCAGCCCGCCAGCCCCGCTCCTATTACCTTAACCCTCATCTGTTTTGCTTTCCTTGCCTTCAAGCGGGCGCTGATAGGTGCAGCCCTCTTTCGCACAATATATCTTTCCCTGCTTGCCCGTCTTTTTGAACATTGCCGCGCCGCATTCGGGGCACTTCTCGTCTATCGGCAGATCCCAGGTCATAAAGTTGCAGTTCTTATAATCCTCGCAGCCGTAAAAGGGCTTGCCCTTTTTGGACTTTTTCGCGAGCATTTTCTTGCCGCATCTGGGGCAGCTCCCCTTTGTTTCCACCACTATCTTTTTGGTGAACTTACAGTCGGGGAAGCCCGAGCAGCCGAGGAACTTGCCATAGGGACCTATCTTTATCACCATCGGCTTGCCGCACTCCTCGCAGACTATATCCGTCTGCTCGTCGGGAACCTTGACCCGCTTTCCCTCCATATCCTGCTCCGCCTTTTCCAGTGTTTTCGCGAATCCGCCGTAAAATTTGCGCATGGTATCCACCCAGTTGCGCGCGCCGTTCTCGATATCGTCCAGGTCGGACTCCATCTTTGCGGTGAATTTCACGTCCACTATATTGTTGAAATGATCCTTAAGCAGCTCGGTTATTACCTCTCCCAAAGCGGTGGGCTTTAGCTGATTGCCCGTCTCGCGCTCCACATAATGCCTGTCGAGGATCGTCGATATGGTGGGAGCGTAAGTGGAGGGCCGTCCGATACCGTTTTCCTCCAGGGTCTTTATCAGCGACGCCTCATTGTACCGCGCCGGCGGCTGCGTGAAGTGCTGATGACCCAGCACCTCGTTGGGGGTGAGCTTCTCACCCTTTTCCAGCTTGGGCAGCATACCGCTTTGGGTATCGTCGCCCTCGCGGCTCTCCTCGTACAGCTTTGTAAAGCCGTCGAACTTCACGGAATACCCGCTCGCCTTGAACAGGCAGTCCGCCGCCATAATATCGGCAGAGACCGTATCCATTACCGCGTTCTGCATCTGGCTCGCCATAAAGCGCTCCCATATAAGGCGGTACAGCTTGTACTGGTCGCCCGAAAGCGAGCCCTTTACCTTTTCGGGAGTAAGCGTGACATCGGTAGGGCGTATCGCCTCGTGAGCGTCCTGCGCGTTGTTTTTGCTCTTGTAGGTGCGGGGAGTCTCGGGGAGATACTCCGCGCCGTAAAGCTCCTTTATAAGCGTCGCCGCGGCGGTTTTAGCCTCGTCGGAGATACGCAGAGAGTCGGTTCTCATATAAGTTATAAGACCAACCGCGCCCACGCCCTCAACGTCAACGCCCTCGTAAAGCTCCTGCGCTGCCTTCATGGTGCGACGCGCCTGAAACGACAGCCTGCGGGAAGCCTCCTGCTGGAGCGTCGAGGTGGTAAATGGCGGCGCGGGCTGCTTTTTGCGCTGCGATTTTTTCAGCGCGGTCACCACATACTCCGCGCCCTCAAGTCGCTTGAGTATTCCGTCCGCCTGTGCCTTGTCGGCTATCTCGGCTTTCTGCCCGTCTACCTCCGTCAGCTTCGCCGCGAACGCCTTTTTTGAGGAAGCCGCGGTGAGCTTCGCGTCGATGCTCCAGTACTCCTGGGTCTTGAAATCGCGTATCTCGTTCTCCCTGTCGACGATTATCCTTACCGCCACCGACTGCACACGCCCCGCGGACAGTCCGCGCCTTACCTTTTTCCACAAAAACGGCGAGAGCTTATATCCCACTATCCTGTCCAGAACTCTGCGCGCCTGCTGAGCGTCCACCACGTTCGTGTTGATAGTTCTCGGGTGGCTCATGCCGTACTGCACGCCGCTTTTGGTGATCTCATTGAACGTGACCCTGACGGGCGCGTTTTCGCTTATATTCAGCAGGTGCGACAAATGCCACGCGATAGCCTCTCCCTCACGGTCCGGGTCGGTCGCGAGATATATGGTATCGCTGGTTTTCGCGTGCTTTTTCAGCTCCTTGATAACGTCGGACTTGTCCTTCATATTCACATACTGGGGAGTGAAATTATTGTCCACATCCACCCCCAGCTTGGATTTAGGCAGATCGATGATATGCCCCGTGGAAGCGATTACGTCATAGCCCGCTCCCAGATATTTTTTTACGGTTTTCGCCTTGGACGGCGACTCCAGTATAACAAGGTTTGACACCGGTTTGTCCCCCTAATTTTTATTTGATTTGTGTTGACAAGGAGCAAATTATTTAAATGGGAATTTCAAAATTCCCGCTAAGCACACTCCGTTCCATTTAACTGCGCTCCACTGCACTGCGCGTGCTTAGCGGGAAACGGTCAGCATTTGCCGTTCGGCAAATGCGACACTTTTTGAAATTCCGATGCGTGAGCGCAATGCTGATCTGATTTTTTACAAGCTTATCATACGTTATTATTTTTCATCATCTTATTTCGCATTATGTGCGTTTCCAAGTCCGCGTATCTTGTCGGTGCGGGAATATGGCTTTCCTCGTCGGTAAGCTCCAGAGCGAGCCTTGCCGCCGTTTCGATATCCATATGATTTCCCACCGAAACGTAAACAGGCTTTACGCCGCCGCGCGTTCTGACCGCTCTTCCCAGAACCCTGCCGTTTTTTATTATATCCGAAAAGCTCCCCTTTTCGGGCGGCGGCATTGTAAACTCCGCGCCCTCCACCTTGAAATAATGTTTTGCGATACCCATTGTAGGCGCTTCCAGATAAAACGAGGCGTGAGCCGCCAGCCCCATTCCGCGCGGGTGAAGTATTCCGTTGCCGTCAAATATGAATATATCGGGCTTGTGCTCCAGTTTACGTGCGGTCTCTATCACCGGGGGGAGCTCCCTGAAAGCCAGACA
>CAMWLH010000357.1 GCA_947175045.1 uncultured Clostridia bacterium
TAAGATAGACATAATTCTCCTTGTACTTACGCCGATGATGATGTTTATCATGGGAATGCTCACTCCCAAGATACAGAAGATAAGCGCTTTGGACAAAGCCAACGACGAGACCAACCGAAGCATAATGCAGGAAGATCTGAACAGGCTTACCCTGATAAAAGCATATTCAATGCAAAATAAAGTTGTTGAGAAGATTGAATGTACTTATAAAAACAAATTAAAAAGCGGAATGGTACTTGGCGCGTGGGAGGGCTTTGCGGCTTTCCTCGGAGCACTTTCGGGAAATGTTATGTCACTTGTTACGCTGGGATTGGGCTCTTATTTTGTTTTGAACGGCGAAACAACAGTCGGAAGTCTTATAATGATAGTGCAATTGCTGAACTATATCGTAACGCCCGTTGCGAAGTTCCCGGCGGCTGTTGCGCAGATAGGTCAAGCGTCTGCTTCGGCGGAAAGGATCGGTGGCATTTACGAGCTGCCGGAGGAACGAGGAACTTCGTCTGTATCGTCAAACGCAGACGAACTTGTTGCGGAAAATCTTTGCTTTTCATACTCGCAGGAAAACATACTAAACGGAATTGATCTGTCGTTCCGCAAGGGCGAGGTAACGGGTATCGTAGGCAAAAGCGGCAGCGGAAAGAGTACGCTGTTAAAGCTGCTTATGGGATTATATTCCCCGACAGACGGTACAGTTTATCTGAAATGCAAAGACAAAACGCTTTCGGGAGAGGATATAATATCGCAGGCCGCTTATGTCCCGCCGGACAATTATCTATTTTCGGGAACGCTCGCGGAAAATATTGCAATGTCGGATAACGAGCGTGATATGGAAAAAATGAGTGTGGCTGCTGCAAAAGCAAATATTCTCGATTATATTCAATCTCTGGCAAACGGTTTTAAAACGGTTATCGGCGAGGTCGGAAATACTGTATCAAGCGGACAGGCGCAGCGTATTGCAATTGCGAGAGCAATCTACAAGCGCGGCAAGATATTTATTTTTGATGAACCTACGGCAAATCTCGATAAAGAAACTGTTGAGGTATTTCAATCAACGGTAAAAGAGCTGGCGTGGGATAATATCTGTATAATCGTTACTCACAATCCATCAACGGTTGAAATTTGCGATAAGGTTTATACTTTGGAGAACGGCAGAGTAATCGTTAAATCGTGAAAGACATTGTGAAAGGATAAATTTATATGGCTACAGAATGGATATTTTGCCCTGTTTGCGGCAATAAAACAAGGCTGCAAATCAGAGAGGACACGGAGCTGAAAAATCTTCCGCTTTATTGTCCTAAGTGTAAAAACACAACACTTATAGAAGCACGAAATTTACATATTACAGTCATCAAAGAGCCGGACGCAAAGACGCAGAGCCGATGAACAAACGGAAGAAATCCCAAAGTTCATCGGCTCTTTTGTTTTAATTAGTTGTAAAAGTTACGAGATTATTGAGTTTTGCATTTCTTTTAAGTCTTTTGTGAAGCGGGATCGCCATAAAAACCGTTACGATTGCGGTCAGCAGATCGGCAATAAGCTGCTTTTTATAATAATATTACGCAAATTCGGTGCATATAATGATCTAAAAGATGTAAAAGGAGCGGAGAAATGGGAAAAATAAAATCTGTAATTATAGCTGCCGCGGCGATCGCCTGCCCTATTATGGCGAGCGGCGAGGGCAATATCGGACAAGCCGTGAGAGCGGCGTCGTACATATCCGCGGGAGTTATCCCGAGCGCAGGCACAGCGGAAAGCAGCGGCAAAAACGAGGTGATTCTGCCCGACATTTCGATGGGGGCTCCATATGATGCGCACTATCTCCCCATAAATGAGTCGCCGACGGAGCAATCGGAGACGATTACCGAGCAATTCATCAACGGGACATTCGAAACCGAGCCGTCTGATATTGGGAGCGTTCCCGAGGAGCAGCCCACGGGTACGCTGATAACACGCGGAGCTTCCGATGTGACCGACGGGCTCGACCTTACCGCGCCCGGCAATAACAGCGGAGCGATAATCCGACGGCACTATGGGGCGTCGGAATCCCCCGATACCGTAACTTTGTCGAGCGGGGCGCAGCTTCGGAATATGTCCTCGATAAGCAACGAGGAACTTCTGGAGAGCGCGGAGAGTCTCCCCGGATTCCGCCTTGAAAAGGGAAACGGGGAGCCGCAGGTGCTGATAGTGCACACTCACACCACCGAGAGTTACGAGCCCTATTCGCGGGATTATTACGACGAAGATTTTCCCTCGCGCACACGTGACTGCTCGCGCAATATGGTCGCGGTAGGGGACGCGCTCTCGGTAAGGCTCGCCGAGCTGGGCGTTTCGGTGCTGCACGACTGCACCGAGCACGATTACCCCACCTATACCGGCTCATACGACAGGAGCGAAGCCACTATCCGCGCAGCTTTAGAGGAATACCCAAGCATTAAGGTGGTCATAGACCTGCATCGTGATGCGATAGAGGAAGCTGACGGCAGCCGTATAGCTCCAACTGCGGAAACAGACGGCAAGACCGCCGCACAGTTTATGATAATAGCGGGCTGCGACGATGGGCGCTTCAATATGCCGAATTATATGGAGAATCTGCGTTTCGCCTGCCTGCTGCAAAACACCTCCGAGATGCTGTACCCGGGGCTTGCACGCCCGGTGCTTTTCGATTATCGGAATTACAATCAGCATCTCACCACGGGCTCTCTGCTGATAGAGGTAGGCGGTCACGCCAACAGCTTCGAGGAAGCGGAGTACACGGGCGAGCTGCTTGGTGAGATAATGGCGGCGGCTCTTGAAAAAATATCGGAATGATTATATGCATAAAAATCGGCAATATCGCTATTGCCGATTTTCATTTTCCTTAGCCGCCGCCAGACCCGCGGCTCTGCCCGTGGAAAAGGCTATCTGGAGATTGAAGCCGCCCGTGTAGCCGTCCACGTCGATCATCTCGCCCGCGAAATACAGCCCACCGCACAGCTTGCTTTCAAAGGTTTTCGGTGAGATTTCCTTGACCGACACTCCGCCGCGCGTGACAATAG
>CAMWLH010000358.1 GCA_947175045.1 uncultured Clostridia bacterium
TTAATGTTGCTCTATGCCTGCGACCCGCCCGCAAAAACTCCGCTTCGCTCCGTTTTCACGGGATCTCGCGGAAAATTTTGCTGCGCAAACTTAATGTTGCTCTATGCTTGCGACCCGCCCGCAAAAACTCCGCTTCGCTCCGTTTTCACGGGCTCTCGCAGAAAATTTTGCTGCGCAAACTTAATGTTGCTCTATGCCTGCGACCCGCCCGCAAAAACTCCGCTTCGCTCCGTTTCCACGGGATCCCGCGGAAAATTTTGCTGCGTAAACTTAACGCTGCTCTTAGCATAATTATTTTGATCTGAACCTTATTCAGCGAAATACGAATAAATATTCCTTTTATTCGACCCTTATCCCACCGCCGATATTCGGATTGTTAAGAAGATCGTCTATTTCGGGTATTCCCGTGTGGAAATCAGAGGTCTCGCCGCTCTCGGCGGTACCGAAGCTTTCAGCGCTCTCGACAGTCTCTGCCGGCTCGTCGGTCTGCGGTGGCTCGGGTGACTCCTCTGTCACGGGTATAGCGGGAATGCCGGTGGTGTCGGGCGTGCTTGGAACGTTCGGCTCAACGGGAACGGAAGGGTTCTCGGGAAGAGTTACCGTATCGCTTCCGCTGCCGCTGTATGTAAGACCGCTCCGCGCAAAATACGCATAAACTCCGTTTGCGATAGCGTCCGCTATGCCCGACTGATTATCGGCGTTCGCCATGATCATGCACTCGCGCTCGTTGGTAACAAAGCCCATCTCCACCAGTACCGACGGGAAATCCTGCTGCAAAGTTACCCAATAGTAGCTGTATTTCGCGCCGCGGTCGCTGTGCGTACCGTCGGCGTATACGCTGTCATAAAAGCTCACCAACCCGCTGTTTATAGCGCTTGCAAGCGGCTGCGAGAACGGCGTGAAATAATATACCTCCACTCCGTGAGCCTCGGTGTTTTCAACGCTGTTGCAGTGCAGCGAGAGGTACATATCCGCGTCGTAGGAACGCGCAACGATGGGGCGCGTATCAGTAAGAATATACTCGCTTTCCGTTTTTAGCCGTACCACCGTAGCACCCATTGCGGTGAGCTTTTCCTCGAGCAGCTTTGATACTGCGAGATTTACCGACTGCTCGGTAACATTACCCACGCCGCCCGGGTCAAGCGTGTCGGGCTTGCCCGCCATTCCGTATCCGTGCCCGGGGTCGATAACTATTATTTTACCCGAAAGCGAGCCGGTAGGCACGTTGAAGGTCAGCATAAGGTCGCCGTTTTCGTCGTAATACGCGCCGCAGCCGCTGTAAATACCCGCCTGCCGCAGCGTGAGTGCCAGCCTGAACTTTGGTATGCCGTTTTCCTCTATAACTTCCCACTTTCCGCCGCTGAACATCGAGCAGTAGTCAAAGCTTGGGAGTCCCGTAACGGAGGTTATGTTGTCAAAGGTTATATACACCGTCGGGGCGTTGTAATTACTTACCCCATAAGGTCCGTCAAGATCGTCGAAAAAAACAACGGGAGTAGTAACGTTAAAGCTCGCTTTATAATCCATATGGAGCTTTATAAAGCTCTTTCCGCCGCTGTTGCCTATCTCCTTGACGACAAGGCTGTTGTAGCCCAGACCCGTATCGGTGAATGTGGTAACGTCTGAAGCCGCAAAGCGCTTTCCCGAGGTGGTTATGATGTAATCCCCGGAATAATTCTTGATGTAGTCCAGTGTCCCCGCGGGGAGCTGCGAGAACATCGGCGAGGGTATGGCTCCCGTTGTGAGGGCGTCGTAAACATCGGTGTAGTTGTTCACCACCCGAATATAATCCACCGTTTCGGTGTCGGACACTACGGGCGCGATAGTTCCCACTACCTCCCCCGACCCCACGCTGGACTGGTCGACGGCTATCTCTGATTCGATGGGCTTGGGCGGCTCGGGCTTAGCCTCGATTGTAACGCCGCCGCCCGTCATATACTCCTCCTGACCGCCGAACGTCGCGTAGAAGGAGATGTTGCCCAGATACTGCCTTTCGCCGATTATGCCATCCGCGACCTTACAATAACCCACAAACTGCGCGTAGGAGCCGTTTGCGTCCAGCCCGTCGCTGCTGTCCTTTTCGGTGAGATTTATCGTCTGACCGCCGATGGACGCGGACACCTGTGAACCTCTGTACGCTACCGCCACCAGCGATAGCTGAGTTCCGCCCTCGACGATAATATCCGCGGTCTGCTCAACGGAGCGCAGCACGTCCACCTCGCGCTTTATCGAATACTTGTACTGCTTGCCCTTATGCTCGATAACAAAGCTGTTCCAGCCAACCGCAAGGTCTTTTTGTATGAAGAAGTTTCCCGCGTCGTTGAGCGTGATCTCTTTTCCGTCAAAAAGCACGCCAAAATTCTCGTCAAATGTTCCCATAAACTTGACGGTATTGTCGTATGTAACATAGCTCAACTCCGTAGGAGAGATCATCTCCAGATCCTCAAAAACAGTGTCGGTATTTATCTGCTCCGAGTAGTATTTCAGCAGCGTGTCGGTGCTTCCCAGCGGATTCGCCAAAAGCGCCTCAAGAGAATTGAACGCGCTCCCGCCCGTCTCGGGATAGTCTTCCATGGTGCTGAGCTGCCGCAGGAGCTGATCCTCATACCAGCCCTGACCTATCTTCTCATTGAGATGCAGTACATACAGCCTTGTGCCGCTTTTCTGCGCCAGCTCGTACCACCAGGACATAACGCTGTCGAATTTGAGCGCCCCGTCTCCCGTTGAACCGTAAGCCTTTACCAGCGTAAAATCCGCGTAGCCCTTTTCCACATACCCTTTGGTATCGCAGAAGCCGTCATACAGCGCCTGAACGCTGTCCGCGGTCACCGAGCCCTCCTCGTTTGACGTATAGTTAGCCCACATATCCGAGATAAGCAGACCAACCGCCATGGAGTTATTCGTACCTCTCACAACCTCCGACAGGGTGCGGCAGACATACTCGTTGGTTTCATACAGCCAGTTCTCATAGCCTATCCCCGAGCCGCTGCGCAGGTACTCCGCGTACATCTCGGGAGTGTCCTCGGTATAGTAA
>CAMWLH010000359.1 GCA_947175045.1 uncultured Clostridia bacterium
CTGTCCACTATGTTGTAAACCGCTTGCAGAACCATTGAAATAATCATCGGGATACCCATTGAAAGCATCAATCTTCCTACAGGAACCGTTGCCATTTTTTCATCTTTTATGCCCATATTCTTCCCTCCAAAAACAAAAAATGTGCAGCTTACAGATCGGAATTACGCAGTAAGCTACACATCTTGATTTTATAATATCAAAATCACGCAAAAATGTCAACGGGGATTTTGCACAATTTTCATTGTACGTAACGCTGTTTTTTTAGAGGTATTTCAAAATATTATACTTTTTTATTTTCGATCATAAAAAAACGGAATAATTGACAGCAACCTATTTCTCACTGTTTTATTACAAAAAGAAAATCAGCAAGTTCAATTTTTGTTGAAACTTGCTGATTTATGTGACATCGTTACCAAAAAGATTTTCTTACATAATGTAAGAAAACACAGAAAAGAGAACAATCCAAGCGGTTTCTCTCAATGAATCGAGTTATGCTCAATAATCATTCTGCGTAGGTTCATATTGAATTTTCCGATATCGCCGTGCTGTTGCTCAACAAGCTTTTCTTTCTTATTACATAATAGACGATACCGACCGCATCCGCCAGAAACCAGCCGATGGGAACCGACCACCATATCCCCGCCACTCCGACTTCGGGAATGGAGGAAAGCATATACGCCAAAAGCACACGCGTTCCGAGGGAAAGCACGGTAAGCACCACCGACATACGCGGCCTGCCCAGCGCCCGATAAAATCCGTACAACAGGAACAGACACCCGATCCCGAAATAAAAAGTGCCCTCGATATGCAGATAACGCACGCCCTCCGCGATGATCTCTGTTTCTTCCACATTCACAAACATTCGCATAAGCGGATTCGCGAATATCCATACGGCGGCGGATATTACCGCGCAGAAGATCATTGATACTGCGGCGGCGCCCTTTAATCCGCGTCGGATACGTTCGGGCTTTTTTGCTCCGTAGTTTTGAGCGATAAAGGTGGAGAACGCGTTTCCGAAATCCTGTACGGGCATATACGCAAATGCGTCGATCTTGACTGCGGCGGCAAAAGCCGTCATAACCGAAGAGCTGAAGCTGTTGACTATGCCCTGTACCAACAAAATGCCCAAATTCATAACGGACTGCTGGATACAGGTAAGTATGGAAAATCCCATGATCTTCCTCATACACCCGCGTTTTATACGAAGCTCCTCTTTTTTGAGCTTTAAATACGGAACGCGTTTTACGGAATAAACGACGATTCCGATCCCCGAAAGATACTGTGCGATCAAGGTAGCCTCCGCCGCGCCCGATACTCCGCGCTTTAAAACCAATACGAACAAAAAGTCAAGTCCGATATTCAGCACCGCCGAAGCTGCGAGAAACACAAGCGGCACAACGGAATTTCCCACCGCTCTCAACAGAGAAGCGAAGTAGTTGTAGAGAAACGTGGCGAAGATCCCGCAGAAAATAACCGCAAGATAATCCCTCATATGCTCCCAGATCTCGGGCGGGATATTCATGAATATTTTCACCTTGTCCAGCAGGATAAACGCAACAATATTGAGAATGACGGTCAGCAATAAAATGAGTACAAACGACGCGCAGACACCGTCCTTCATCCCCTTTTCGTCCTTCTCGCCGAAGCGTATTGAGAAGAACGCCCCGCTACCCATGCATAAGCCCAATAGGATAGAGGTCAGGAATGTCATAAGCGTAAACGAGGAGCCTACCGCCGCCAGAGCGTCCGAGCCCAGATATCTGCCAACGATCAGCGTGTCGGCAATGTTATAGCACTGCTGAAGCAGATTGCCAAGCACCATAGGAGCGGCAAAGCTCAGCATTGATCTCATTATCGGTCCGTGCGTCATATCTGTCTGCATACAAGGCTTCCTTTCGCCAAAAGCGTAAAACCCTTTTGTAATAAGAATTAACATCCGTATTCCTCGGGAATGCGAATGTCTTTTTCTATTATAACATATCGTTCGATAATTTACAAGCCGTTTTTCATGCGGCTTTAATAAAAAGCAGCTTGCAGCGAACGGTTCTCTTGCCTCCGCATCGATTTTACCTGTTTTTCATTTCCTGCACTGTTACGAACGCATATCTGCTAATAATTGCTTCATGATCATTTTCAATGAAATACATCGCCAGTTCACCTTCATTCTTTTTTCGCTTTCCGGTCAGAAAGTCCTCGGTAAAGCTTTTCTGCATAAGCACATCACCGACGTACTTTTCATTGGATAGAATGCGGTCAATCGTTGAGGTGCTCCAAACATCCTTGCCTGTTACAGTTTTGATACCGTTTTCCTCAAGGTATTTCTTAATCTTACGAACACCGAAGCCATTGAGGTACAATTCAAATATCTTTCTAACAATAACAGCCTCAGATTCTACAACGACCAATTTACCGTTTTTATCTTTGGTGTAACCTAAAAATCGTGTGCAATTGAGACAAACCTTTCCCTCTCTCATTCTCTCACGAATGCCCCATTTAATATTATCGCTCATGCTCTTGCTTTCTTCTTGTGCAAATCCGGCATAAATTCCCATAATTGTTCGCATCTCCTTATCATAGTTGTTTAAATTCTCCTTTTCAAAATAGACTTTAACGCCTAAGCTGAAAAGTTCGTATAACGTTTTTAACGTATCCAGCGTGTTTCTCCCAAATCGGCTCATTGACTTTGTTAGAATTAGATCAATCTTTCCTTGTCGACAAGCCTTGATCATCTTCATAAACTCTGTACGCTTTTTGAGCTGTGTTCCCGAAGCACGCTCAGCATAGATTTTCACCAACTTCCAATCACTACGCTCTGCGATCAGCTTTTTATAATATGACACTTGTGCCTTAAGGCTCGATTCCTGTTCCTCATGATTAGTGCTGACTCGACAATATGCCGCAACTTTGAGTTTGTTCATGCTTCCTCCAAACAGAAAACCGCAGGCGGTTTAAACCCGCGGTTAGTTATTGTGCAAAAGAAAAAGCTACATTCTTTGTGCAATTAGCACTAAAAATGTAGCTTTCAACTTG
>CAMWLH010000360.1 GCA_947175045.1 uncultured Clostridia bacterium
ATTTTTAGAAATATGGTATAATTGGTTAGGTATTGCTTTTGGCGATCACCTGACCAATTTTTATGTAGATTTTAAAGATGTTTATTTCCCATTCGGAGGGATTTTGTGAAAATAAAAAAGATGCTTCGCGCTTTGTTTTGCGGCTTGATGATAATGTCGATTTGCGGCTGCTCCGCGGGTATTTCCGTGGAAAATATGCTGACCGCGCCCAAGCTCGACTCGGAGCAAAGCGCGATATATCAGGCGCTTATAAACAGCGTCGGCTCGGGGGTAAAGTTGAAATACCCCAAAAGCGGCGACTACCGCTCCGCCTTTGTGCTGAAGAATATCGACGGCGAGGAGGGCGACGAGGCGCTGGTGTTCTATGAGAGCCAGACCGTGCAGTCTGGCGAGAGCGCTCTGCGGCTCAAGATACTGGATAAGGACGGCGGAAGTTGGTCGGCGGTGTACGATATCGCCTGCGTCGGCAGCGAGGTCGACAGTATCAGCTTTGCGCGGCTCGGAGATACGGAAAACGTGGATATCATAATCTGTTACAGCCTGCTCAATCAGTCGGAGAAGTTGTTCAGCGTGCTTAATTACAGCGATGGGATACCCGTTGAGCTTTTCTCATCGACCTACGCCTGCCTTGAGGTGATCGACCTTAACGCGGACGGCAGCGACGAGCTGGTATGTGTGGTGAACGACAAGGCGAACAAGGTGTCCACCGCCATGATGTTCACAAACTCCGAGGAGGGCTTTGTGAAGCTCTCGGAGACCCAGCTCGGCGGCGAGGCCTCGGATTATGTGAGGACGGTCAAGGGGCAGCTCTCGGAAAGCACGACCGCGCTTTTTCTGGATTATTCCCGAGGGGCGGGGCAGTATGGAACCGATGTTGTATATTGCTACGGCAACAGACTGGTGACCCCTGAGGGGGGAGCGGGGCTGATCTCGCGGTTTACCAACGACTATATGGCGGATATACCCTGCTCGGATATCGACAACGACGGGTTTATAGAAATTCCCTCGACCACGCCGCTCCCTGGCTACGAAACCCTCACGCGCCCCGAGCAGCTCTGCGCGGTGCGGTGGTATACAGTAAACGACGATAATTTCACCATGGAGCATTACAGCTATTTCAGCAGCAAATATAGCTTTGCGCTGCTGTTCCCCAACAGGTGGCAGGGCGTAGTCTCCGCGGTGGTGAATTTCGCCGACAACGAGATCGTCTTTATTTCTTACTCGGTCGACACGGGGTTAGAGGTAAACGAAAAAACGGAGCTTATGCGTATCCGCGCGGTGGACAAGAACGACGCTGAGGGTCTTGACGCGGCAAAGGGGATGCGCGTACTGGGTGAGAGCGGCGAGACCGTTTACTGCTGCTCGGAAAGCGCGGACTATCTCACGGGAAACCTGGCGCTGACCGAAAGCGAGCTTGAAAACTGCTTTATCATTTTATAGACTTTTACTTCTTATTTGGGGGCAACCATGGGGCATTGTATCAGAGCTGTTATAGGCGCGCGGGAATCTGTCCGCAGGCTGGCGGAGGATTGGCTCAAGGCAAAGGTGGTTGAGCTGCCGCAGGGCTTCGGAATGATATTCATGACGGACGACCTTTTGGAGGACGTCGGAGAGCTGTTGGAAGTATCCGACGAGCTTCCCTTTTTCGAGCTTGAAAATTTTACCGAAGAGGTAAAAGAGCTTATGGAGTGGTATTCTTTCCGCACTAAGCTGACATATGTCGAAACCGACTATTTCGGAGGTGTGGGAACGCAGGCGGGCGTGCTCTATGAAAACGGGGGAGCAGCTATCGGACCGCGCCGCGGCAGCGGAACAATAAATATTTTGTTAAAAGAGCTGGGTGTTTGGTGTTACCCCGATAAGGACGAATTTGATATGCTGGAATTGGGAAAATACCGGCATATGCCGTATTAGTTCCAACAGCAGGAAAGTGACCGAATTTACTGAAAGGAAAAGCGTATGAAAAGAATACTTGTTTGCGAGGACGAGGAGGCTATACGTGATTTTGTGGTGATAAATCTGCGGCGTGCGGGTTACGATGTTGTTGACGTAGCTTGCGGCGAGGACGCAGTGGAGGTCTACAATCAGCAGAACGGCAACTTCGACGTGGCGCTGCTGGATATAATGATGCCGGGAATGGACGGCTTCACGCTGTGCAGATGGATAAGGGAAAAAAGCAGCGAGATCGGCATTATAATGCTCTCCGCGAAATCACAGGAGATGGACAAGGTGAACTGCCTTATGATAGGCGCGGACGATTATGTGACCAAGCCGTTTTCTCCATCGGAGCTTGTGGCGAGAGTGGACGCGATCTACCGCCGCGTAAGCGTGAGCAACGCCCATAAGGACAACTCCAAGACCATAATTTCGGGACCCTTTACGCTGGACTACCAGAGCAGAACGGTCCGCAAAAACGGCAATCTTGTCGACCTTACTCAGGTTGAATATCATATAATGGAATATCTTCTGAAAAACCGCAACACAGCCCTTGACCGCAAGACTATCCTCCATCATATCTGGGGAGACGCCTATGTGGGAGAGGATAAGGTGGTTGACGTGAATATCCGCCGCCTGCGCATGAAGATAGAGGAAGACCCCTCGAATCCGAAATATATCATAACGCTGTGGGGATTCGGGTATAAGTGGAATATATGAACGAGGTCATAGGGAAAACAGCACGTTCTGTAAAGGCAAAGCGCTCCATCGCCACACGGTGGATGGTGAATACGCTGAGCGTTATCGCGCTGCTGCTTATTATCGCCAACGTCAGCATTTATTACTTTATGCGGCAGTATTACTACGGCTCGGCGGAAAGCTATGTGGTGTCGGAGGCGAACGCCACGGCTACCATTCTGGCAAGGCTTTACGGGGATACGGCGGTGAACTACTCAACGGGAGTGCGGGAGCTTATCGAGGGCTTTGAAAAAAAGGACAGAATGGAAATGATGTCCATAAACAAAAGCGGCGAGGTAACTCTTTCCTCCAGCGGCTTTACGCCCGACGATAGCTACTATATGCCCGACTATGAGC
>CAMWLH010000361.1 GCA_947175045.1 uncultured Clostridia bacterium
GCGTGTAGGCGCTCTCGGCGCTTTCAAGCGAATAGGCGAAGTTGCCTGTGTCAAACGTAATTTTAAGCTCCCCGACGTTTTTAAGCAGATATTCCAGCCCCGCAACGGTGGAGCAGGGTGAGCTTTCGTCGTCAAAATCCTCGACAGTGACCGTTATCCCATATTTCCGTGCCCGCTCGCACAGGGTATTCATAAGTCCGCAAAGAGCTTTCATCTGTTCGCCGTCGGCGTTGAACCCCGGTATGGCGAGAATTTTTCCCGCGCCGAAAAAAGCCGCCGTTTCAAGGCAGACGTCTATTTTCCGCAGAGATTCCGCCTCGGTATCGTGCGGGAAATCGAAAAATTCATACGCCGAATCAACCTTAAATCCCGCGTTATCAAACAGCTCTTTGGTTTCTCCGCGCGCGGAAAGCCGCCAACACGGGCACTCCAGACCCTCTATTCCCAGCGCACGGAAGCGCTCCAGCGACTCCTCAACAGTAATTTCCGACTGCGCCGCAGCTTCTATAATATGCTCATAAAAAATATTCAGCATGGCAGTACCCTTTCAAAGCAAGACCGCCCCGCCGTCTATGCTCATCGGCACAGGCAGCGGAGCGGAAATTTATTTCCCGTTTTCCAGCCGTTTGTCAATATAGTCCAGCAACACCAAGAAAGTCATATTAAGACCCATGCGGCTGCTGTTTATACACAGATCGTAGTTTCGCGAATCGCCCCATTTTACGTCCGAATAGGTATTGTGGTAAAATTTCCTCTTTTTGTCAATTCGGCGGATAAAGGTATACGCTTCATTTTTTGTAATGCTGTGCAGTTTGCTTATGGTCTCAATTTTCTTATCTATATCTCCCAGCACAAAAAAGCTGATGAGATTGGGATTACCTTTGAGCACGGTTTCCGCGCAGCGTCCCACCACAACGAACGACTCGCCCTGCGCCGCCTTCTTCTTGAGAAAATCAAACTGCATTTCCGCGATTATTTCCTCGGGGGAGTTGCTGAACCCCTTTACTGTCCGTGACAGAAACTTGTTCCGCGGAGCTTCGTCGAATCTCTCAAAATTCGTCACATTGATGTTCTTTTCATTGCACATTTCGGTCAGAAGATTCCTGTCCAGCAGAGGTATCTTGTAATGTCCCGCGATCAGCTCAGCTATCGTGTGACCGCCGCTTCCGCATTCCCTGCTGATGGCTACTATCAACTGTTTGGACATATTCTTTCCTCCTGATTTTAAAAATTTTTTTGCGACCCGGTCGAGTAACACTCCGCTGCGCTCCGTGTCACTCAACCTCCCGCAAAAAAATTCCTGCGAGGGCTAAGCGTTGCTTTCGGCTTGCAGCGCCTAAGCGATTTGCGACCCGGTCGAGTAACACTCCGCTGCGCTCCGTGTCACTCAACCTCTCGCAAAAAATTTCCTGAGAGGGCTAAGCGTTGCTTTCGGCTTGCAGCGCCTAAGCGATTTGCGACCCGGTCGAGTAACACTCCGCTGCGCTCCGTATCACTAAACCTCCCGCAAAAATTTCTGCGAGGGCTAAGCGTTGCTTTCGGCTTACAGCGCCTTAGCGATCTCGGTTAATGTGTTGCTCTATGCTTATTACAGTTCATAACGAACTATTAAAGCCGCCATCGATATAGCCAGAACCAGCATCGTAGCGGGTATAGCCGCCTTGCAATACCGCCCCCAGCTTATGGGGTGCCCCGATTTTGCGGAGACCGACGTTCCCACAACGTTCGCCGAGGCTCCTATGGGAGTGCCGCTGCCGCCTATATCCGTGCCCAGCGCCAAAGCCCAAGAGAGCACTTCAATATTTATTCCGGGAATTGCCGTTTCCGCAAGAGTTTTTATAACCGGAACCATTGTTGCCGCAAACGGTATATTGTCCACCACCGCGCTGGCTATCGCGGATACCCAGAGAATTATGCCTATCATAAGAATAGCGTTTCCGCCGCTTATCTTTCCTATAAAATCGGAAACAAGAATCAGTATTCCCGTCTGCTCCAGACCGCCCACTACCACGAACAGCCCCACAAAGAAAAGCAAAGTTTTATAATCCACTTTTTTCATGATGGAAAAAACGCTCTTGCCTGCCGTGAGCAGCGTTGCCGCGGCAATAACCACGCCGATAAACGCCACCGTAAGCCCCGTCTGAGCATGAGTTACCAACATAACCACCGCCACCGCGAAGATAATGCAGCTTATAACAAAGCCTTTTTTGTTTTTGATGGCTTCGGAGGGCTTTGGCAGCTTTGAGATATCTATTTCCTCACCTTGGGATGACTGTAGCTCCTTTTTGAAAATCAGATAGAAATATATGACCACAGCTATCAGGCATATGCCCGCTATCAGTCCCGTATTTGTCAGAAAGTCCGTGAAGGAATAACCCAGCGACGTTCCGATGATTATATTGGGCGGGTCGCCGCACATGGTCGCCGAGCCGCCGAGGTTCGCGCAGAATATCTCGGAAATTATCATCGGTATCGGGTTGAATTTCAGCAGGTGAGCGAGCTCGACCGTTACCGCCGCTAAGAACAGTATTACCGTTATGCTGTCGATAAACATCGCCAGCACCGAGCTCATTATCATAAACGCGATAAACAGCGGTATTACCTTATATTTTACAAGCTTTGCCAGCGTCATGCACAGCCATCGGAAAAAACCCGCGTTTGCCATGCCCTCCACCATTATCATCATTCCCGCTATAAAAATGATGGTCGCCCAGTTAATACCGCTGGTGCTTTCGGAGGATTCCCCCGCGCTGTACCAAAATCCAAGCGTGAATATGTTTTGCAGATTAAGCGTTTCCCAGAACGCATCGAAGCTGTGCATACACAGCCCGAATACGATCACCGCGGTCGCCGCACCGCTGCCCAGCGTGATGTAATGCCGTGGGAGCTTGTCGATTATTATCAATACGAACATTCCCACAAATATTACAACCGCAAATATCTGTGCCAGTAACATTGCCATTGCCTCCTGTTAAGCGCTTTTCGCGTTTTATATATGTTCCAAAGGCATATTA
>CAMWLH010000362.1 GCA_947175045.1 uncultured Clostridia bacterium
GCGCCGATCCCCATGTTGAGGGCGTGAGCGATCCCGATAAAATACGAGAAATACGCAGAAAGGCGATCAATGCCAATCTCAAGCTGGTGGACTGTCCCATAAGGCATCTGGGAACGGAGATGGCGCGGGAGCTCTATCACAGGATAGAAAGTAATCTGCTGGAGAACGGCGTGGAGATAATGTTCGGCACCGCCTGTGAGGATATTATCGTCGAGAACGGGGAGTGCAGAGGCGTTGTTTTCTCGGACGGCGGCGCCGCTAAAACGCTGCACGCGGACGAGGTGGTAATAGCCACGGGCAGAAAAGGCGCTGACTGGCTGGAAAAGACCTGCGTGCTGCACAATATCGGGCACCGCGCGGGAACGGTGGATATAGGGGTAAGGGTAGAGGTTCGCAGCGAGATAATGGAGGAAGTCAACTCCGTGCTGTACGAATCAAAACTGATAGGTTACCCGCTGCCGTTCAAAAATAAGGTGCGGACGTTCTGCCAGAACCCCGGCGGATTCGTGAGCCAGGAGAACTACGACAACGATCTCGCGGTGGTGAACGGGCACTCCTACAAGGAGATGAAATCTGACAACACCAACCTCGCGATACTTTGCTCCCACAATTTCAGCGTGCCCTTTGACAAGCCGATAGAGTACGCGCAGAAGGTCGGGGAGCTCGCCAATATGCTGGGCAACGGGCATATTTTAGTGCAGCGCTTCGGGGATATTCTCGACGGAAAGCGCACCTGGGACAAGGAGTTGTCCTTTTCAAACGTGAAGCCCACTCTGCCCGACGCTGTCGCGGGAGATATCACCGCCGCCATGCCCTACCGCACCATGACGAATATCATCAATTTTATAAAGGCAGTGGACGACGTTGTCCCGGGATTTGCCAGCCGCGAGACCCTGTTGTATTCCCCCGAGCTTAAATTTTACTCAAACCGCATAGAAATGGACGAGCACTTCAACACCAACATCAAGGGACTGCACTGCCTGGGAGATTCCAGCGGCTGGACAAGAGGGCTGATGATGGCTTCCGTTATGGGAGTGCTGATGGGCAGGGAGCTTGCCGCGGACTGACGATGGATATTGATTTAAGGACAGTCGCCGAGATCGTCGGGGAGTGCGGCAGATTTCCCGACCCCGTTACGGACGGCTCGGGATATTATATCGCAGCCGACGGAGCAATAAGCGGCTGGGATATTGCGATGTATTACGCAAAGCTGAAATACGCCGCCGCCAACTCAGACCGCCTGATCGAGGGCGGCTTCGACAAGGAGTTTTTCTGGTTTTACGGGGTAGACCGCGGCAGGGCGGGCTCTCCCGAAAAAATGTGCGCGGAACTGACTTTTGACAGCTTTGTTCTGGTACCCGAAAGGAAAACCGTGGAGTGCTGTGTTTCAAATCCCGAATTCATGTTCGGACATTTTATAGAATATGTGTGGGACTATGACTGGAATCTGTGCAGCGTTTGTATAAACTGATTTTATAAATATGAGGTGCCCGAAACGAACGGTGAGATGTATCAGCTTTGCCGGCTGATGGTCGCGGCAAAATCGGCGCTGCTTGGGTATTCCGATTTTGTATATGAGCCGCTCGGCTATGAAAACAAAATCAATTTTACGCTGCTTTCGCAAGCGCGCTGTCTGATAAAAAGGCACACTGCGAATAACGCCTCTCAATGGTATAAATACTGCGTGAAAAAGGGCTTGACGCGGAATACGAAAAGCTGTCCGCAAGGCTTCTGAAAAACATAAGACTGGCGATACTTTTCTCGGTAAACGAGTGGTAATATATTCAGATAAAAGCCGCTGTGCTTGATTTGGCACAGCTGACTGTTAAGGGAGTGAATCTACATATGAGAATGAGAAGAAAGAAAAATCTTGATGAGCGTATTGCGGCGTGCAAGTCCGTAATGCTTTATATGCAGTGCCAGAACGAGCACGCGGGCGACCCGCTCTCGGAGGAATTTTTCGCGGATTCAGAAAAGGTTTTCGGAAACGGCAATCCGCTTTTTCTTGAGATAGGCTGCGGAAAAGGCGGCTTCGCGATAGAGTTCGCGCGGCAAAACCCCGATATAAACCTTATCGCGATAGAAAAAACGCCAAACGTGCTGGTCACGGGCATGGAGGAGGAAATGCGGCTCGGGCTGCCTAACCTGCGGTTCTGCCTCGGTCAGGCGGAATATCTGGAGCATATGTTCCGCGTACATTCCGTTGACAGGCTGTTTCTTAATTTCAGCTGCCCGTTTCCCAAAAAGCAGTACGCCAATCATCGGCTGACTCATGCGCGATTTCTGGAAATATACCGCAGAGTGCTTAAAGACGGCGCGGAGATACATCAGAAAACCGACAATATGCATTTCTTCGAGTTTTCGATAGAGCAGTTTTCGCGGTGCGGCTTTCCCTTGAAAAATGTAAGCCTTGACCTGCATAACAGCGGCTTTGAGGGCAATATTATGACGGAATATGAGAAGCGCTTCACCGATCTGGGACAGCCCATTTACAGGCTCGAGGCGGTGAATACCGGCAAGGAGCGGTAAAATGGACGGGTATATTGAATTTGATAATCTTCCATTCAAGCTCGCCGTCGCGCAGGTGCTGATGTACGATCTCAAGCTCCTCGGCGAGCCGTACAGGGGCGGCGATGAGTACTTTGAAATCTACAAGGACGACTTTGCGGAGGTATCCGACGAGGAAAGCCTAAGGCGGCTTAAGCCGTTTATAGAACGCGGGATGGATTTTTTTGCGGAGCTTAAGATACCGTGTTCCCTTGCTCCTAAAATACAATATCTGTATGCGGGAGAGGAACTGAGCGTTTATTACAACATCAACCCACAGTGGCTTGATCTTGACGAATACGACGACGGCAGCGCTTTTGACATCACCTATATAAGCGAGCATGAAATAAAGCAGTTTCCCAACCTTAAGGGGATAACGTTCAATATGTATAACGAACCGCCAAAGGAACTGCTGCAAAAACTGGAGGAGTGGGGAATAGAAATAAACCCGCAATTTTGATA
>CAMWLH010000363.1 GCA_947175045.1 uncultured Clostridia bacterium
CGTTGAGGTTTCCGAGGAAATCTATAAGTATCTGGTCAAATCCGACCGCCGCATAAGATACATCGAGGAGGATTTGAAACGCAACACATACATTGTTCGCAGGATATTCAAGGAATACCTTGATGGCAGAGGGGTATATGAAATCTCCGCCATACTTAACTTAGAATGCGTTGAAAGACCGCCTAACGCAAAGGAATGGTATCCGCAGTTCATTTCAAATATAATCGCGAATGAGCGATACATTGGTGATTCACTGCTGCAGAAGAAATATATGACAGATACGCTTCCATTCCAAAAAAAATCAACCGTGGAGAAAAGGAACAGTATTACATCATTAATACGCACCGGCCCATAATTGATAAAGAAACCTTTGAGGCTGCACAAAAACTGCGAAAAGCAAAAGCGAAAATTTATCATCGCTCACCCACCAACAAGCACTATCCTTTGAGCAGAATGATAAGGTGCAGCTGCGGCAGTGGTTTCAGGCGAAAGCAATCGGGACATGGCATATCGTGGACTTGCTTGAAACATGACAGAAAGTCAGAGGGAGAATGCAGTATGAAACCCATACGGGAACAATTGATATATAATGCCTTTGTAAGAATGTTCAACAAACTCCAAGCACACTACAAAGCGCTCCTTTCACCAATGCTCCGCCAACTTGAAATGCTCTCCGAAAGAAAAAAATCGGTTAACACACAGCTTGCGGAGCTTCGTAAGGAAATATCCGAGATAAAGCAGCAAACCTACTTGTTGACCATGCTGAACTCGCAAGGAACATTGGACGGAGCATACTTCATGGAACGCTCACAAGAACTTGACCGAAAACTGCAGACTGCACAAAAGCAGCTTCACGCTAATCTTGACGATAAGGACGGCAAAAGGCTTTTACAAATCTACGGTCATTTTGTTAAAACATATGAAAATATATCCAATATCACCTGGGGGTAGAGTCACGACAGGGTAACAAGACAGGTGTCCTCGCGTATCGCGTTTTTCACCTGTTCGGCGGTAACAAGACCATACTCACCTATGTCAAGCAGGGTGACCTCGAAGCCTTGCTTTTTTAACGCGTCAAGCGTGTGCAATACTGCGTGGTGTTCAAACGCTGTTGAGATGATATGCTTTTTCCCCTTTGATTCTCCGAGCTTTGCCGCGGTAATGATCGCTTGATTATCCAATTCGCTGCCGCCTGACCGCTGCCGTGAAGACTTGACAGATTTCCGTAAATTTCGCTGAAATACGGGAGCATGGCGCTGACCGCAGCGCTGCTCATTTTCGTTGTAGCAGCATTATCCGCATATATTTTCATATCCTGCCTCCGTTTCAAGAAAAAGATTCCCTTGAATCAAACTTCTTCATAAATTCCGCGTACTCAGCGGAGCTTGCAAACCTCGGCTTGTAATTTTCGGCAAGCTCTCTGCTGCGCACCGCTCCGTTTTTCAAAAATCCATAAGTGGTCAGCGCGAATATTTTTGCGGTAATAATATAAGCGGTCTCCTCATCATCAACGGCAAAATCCGCTTGATGCAGACCGCCGCTTACACCGCCTGTTTTAAACGTGTACACGGGCATAACGTGCTGAACGTCGCCAAGGTCGGTAGAACCGCCCGTGTGGTGATCGTCCTCGCGGATCTCGTGACCGGGAGCGCATATCTCGGCGGCGCGGCGAAATTCCGTCAGCGGCTTTTCGGCAAGCGTGGGAAGATACCCCGGCAGCGTTTCGATCTCCGCCGAAGCTCCCACAGCGAGCGCTCCCGCCTTGAACGAACGAACGGTCGGTCTTTTCGGCGGTATGAAATTCCTTGTAGCCAAGCTCCCCGTGAGTATAAATATCACGCGCGAAACTGATTATCTCATCTCTGTGTTCGTCGATCGCGTCAATTATCAGTTTTTCGATCTCGTCCATTATTGCAGCCCCTCGGGAACCCACCACAGTCCGTTATTGTTTTCTTTAAGGTATTTTTTGAATTCCTCGGAGTGATACGCGTCAACTATTGCCTTAGCCCACTCACTGTCCTTATTCTTTTCCTTGACAACTACCTGAAGCACCAGATGATCCTGGATATCCTCATTTGCGAGAGCGGTAGACGCGTCAATGCCGGCGTTGTAAACGATACTTCCCGTGATCGCCACATAGTCAAAGTCTTGAATAGCCGAAGGAATAGTGAGGCTCTTCATCTCGGTGAATACGATGTTGTGCGGGTTTTCTGTAATATCGTCTTGTGTTATCGCTGTGAGATCCGCGTTATCGGAGATTTTTATCCAACCGATCTTCTGGAGCATCAGGTAGCATCTTGCGGTATTTGCCGCGTCATTGGGAACAGCAACCTTTGCGCCGTCGGAAATCTCGTCAAGCGAAGCGTGATTTACCGAGAACAGACCCGCGGGAACTGTCGGAATGGGGCTTATTGGCGTCAGATCGCCGTTGTTGTTTGCATTGAAGTTCTCGGCATATGCCGTGTGCTGCTCAACGTTCACATCGACATCTCCGTCGTTCAGAGCAATATCCGCCGTAAGCAGCTCGGAAAAATCTACCCCTTTAAGCGTATAGCCTTGTTTTTCAAGTATAGGAACTATCGCTGCCTCAAAAAGCTCTGTATACGGTCCTTGCGATTTGCTATAAACTATCTCTTTCTTTTCACTTCCGGCATTGTCGGGAGCCTTAGAGCAAGCCGCCGATCCGAGCGAGAATGTTATCGCCAATACCGACGCCAAAATTTTCTTGATAATGTTATGTTTCATAAGAATTACCTCTTTCTTTGTCATAAAATTATTTGTGCTGTCTAAGTTTTCCGGAAATCAGATTTCCCAACAGCTGGACTGCCTGCACAAGTACGATCAATACCACCACGGTAAGCACCATAAGCGGCGTATTCATTTTTTCATAACCGTAAGTCAGCGCAAGATCGCCCACTCCGCCGCCGCCAACGTAGCCCGCCATAGCGGAAGCGCCAAGCATACCGATAGTTCCGGTGGTCAGTGCCCGCACCATTGATCCGAG
>CAMWLH010000364.1 GCA_947175045.1 uncultured Clostridia bacterium
CAGCATAGTTATCGCCGTTGCCGCGGCTACAAAGCCGGATATAAGTCGCTTTGCCTTTTGATTAAACTTGAAGTTCATACTTTCCTCCATTTCGCAGATTGCAGAGCGGTCAGCTTAACCGCCCTGCCTGTGCACCGGTTTTATCATTTTCCCATTGCTGATGTAGTTCTCGTCTGCCTTTAAATTAACGGCGCTTAAGGAACCAGAACCAGTCAAAAATGCAGAGCATTCTGTCCACCTCCTTTTTGGAAAAATAGAAATTGCCTATGCTATTGTTATAACATAGGCAATTTCTTTTTTCAATAGGTTTCCGGTGAACGGTAGCTATTTGGCGGTTTTCGGTTGGAATTTCCAATTTTCTGGAAATTATTATCTAAAGGTAAGGCAATTTGTCTATATTATGTTTGGAATAATCAGTTCAGCCTCGAAATGTGTATCCGAGCACTTGTAGGTCAATGTACCGCCGTTTCTTTCGGCACATATTACAGCGTTTCCCGAGCCGAAACCATGCCTATTTTTATCCTGTTTATCGGTTTGCAGAATGTTGTCGATGATATTGACCTTACAAGAAATCGTGTTTTTAATTGCAAAAAACAAATTCTCACCCAACAGCTTTATAGATATTTCAACGGCTTTCTTTTCAGAGTTATCCGCAGCCGCAAAAGCATTGTCAAACAGATTATAGAATATCGTGCATATATCGGTGTTATCCAAGCGAAGCGCTGCGGGTATTTTCCCTATAATGTCAATTGAAACCGCAGGGTGCTTGTCAGATATATCCTTGAGGATCGCGCCGATCATATCGTTTCCAAGCTGTAATTGGGGGTGCAGTTCAAGCAATGCGATGCCTATTTTCTCAAAATAATCATTCAGTTCATTGTACTTTTTGTTTTCAAAAAGCAGCCGCATACAGTTCAGATGATTGCTTATATCGTGTCGGAATTTGCGAGTTTCTTCTTCCTTATGCAAAAGCATGGCATAATATCTGGATTGACTTTCAATAAGTTTTTCGTTCATTTCGGACATATTTTTATAGTGATTTTTGGAAAAGTAGTTTGATAACATGGAAATAGCTGTCAGCAAAAATATAGTGCTCCCCACGCCAAGTACTATCGCCATTATTTTGTCAGCCCCATCAACAGCACTTTCATCAAGCTGGAATACGGTTAGAAAAGCCAATAATGACATCTCTCCGAGAAGTATCAGCACTAAGTATATCCGACTTATCCTTTGCGGCAGGGAATAGTTTCGTTTTAACACCAGCACTCTTGATGCCGCACAAATTGCCAAGACTGTTATAATATTTATTGCGTTGATTATAAAGCCGTTGATTCCCTCCTCGGTCAGTTGTCCATAAGAACTGTCATTAAAAAACAGCCATATCGTTGCCGTAAGCATATCTAAAATACATATTCCGAAGTACGCTACCAAAGTGTGCAGAATGCGGTTGCTTCCGTGAACAACGAACATCACAAGAACCGTGCAGATATAAGAATAAATTGGCACATATTCCTCTACTCCGCAAATAATACAAATAACCATAACAATTAAGGCACACGTTCCGAAAATGGCACACCTCTTGGGGGATTGAAGTTTAAATCCGAACAAAAAAATCATTATCGGCAGCAGTTTAATAAGTTCTACCGCTAATCCGAGAAACTCCTGGGACATTCTGTTTAGCAAATCCATTATACAACCCTCGCATGTTTCCTGATATAATCAAAAAATCCCTTCCTGAAAGGAACAACATTTCTCCGTGATATATCCAGTGGTTGATCAAATCCTTTTACAGTGACTTTTCCTTCCTTTGAGATATCCGAAACGTACATATACGATACAATAAAAGATTTATGTATCTGAAAGAAATGCTCCGAGCCGATCTGTTCTTTCCAATGCCTAAGCGGCTTATCTGTATCGTAAACCTTTCCCGTTTTGCCATAGATATAGGTTCCATCGCCGTATGCTTCAAGGTACACAATGTCGGTTAATTTTAGGTATACGGTTTTTCCGCTTCTGTCGGACAACAGAATATGTTCCGTGTTCATTATTTCCTTTTTGGCTTCGGAAAACGCTTCGTTAAATTTCTCGCTGTCAAGAGGCTTGTCCAAAAAGCGAAAAGCCTTTACTTTAAAAGCGTCCGGCATAAATTCCGTGTGGCTTGTAAGAAAGATGATCATTCCGTCATACCCTCGCTCGCGCAAGACGAAAGCCGCATTTATTCCGTTGATCCCCGTCATCTCGATATCCAAAAAGATCATATCGAATTCCAGCGAGGAGTTTAACATCTCCTCACCGGAGATGTATTCGGATATCTCACACTGCTCGCTTTGTTCCTTGAGCTTCTTTACCACATCGTCGACAAATATCTGCTCGTCGTCGCATACCGCTATTTTATATGTCATGTTCATTCCCCCTATCGTCTACATTTCTATTATATAGCATTTCTGCCTAAAATGCAATAGCTCGGATATACCGTTCACCGCGCAGATGCTACCGTTTACCAAAACTTTCAGGGGAGTCGGTTTAAATACAAAGAAAAGACCACGAGAGTTTTTTCGTGATCTTCTCTTTGTTATAAGCAATGATGTTAAAATGCGGGTTTGGCTTGGTATCCTTAAATATGGTATACGTTTTGACCCATGCTTGACACGTCTCCGTCCGCCGAGATAATCGTCTTGGCGGTTATTTTTGCGAACTTTTCGGATTTTGCCTTGTATTCCAACTTGCCCTCGGCTTTATATGCGTCCATATACTTGTTGACAAGGTAAAGCATATTGTAGCCGCTGCTGCGAGTGGGATTTCGTAAGTCGATCACGGAAATTTTGTAACCGTAGTATTTCTCGGCAATGGTAGCTGTGTTGCGATAGAGATCGCCTTTGCTGTCGGTGGTGACGAACGACATTCCCGCCGCGCAGCAGTATTCGATGTTGGGGTAGAGGAAGTTCGCGGTTTTGCCGACGCCGGACGCGCCTATCATCAGCGTATGGATATCCGCG
>CAMWLH010000365.1 GCA_947175045.1 uncultured Clostridia bacterium
TAGTAGTAATCTACTATATTTAGATGAAAGATCAAGCGAAGCGAAAGGAAACTGCCAATGATTCATGTAGTTAAAAAGGACAATACAAAAGAGGAGTTCAACGTGCAGAAGGTGGTAAATGCCGTGAACAAATCTGCCTGCCGCGTTATGTACAGCTTTACTCCCGAGGAGATAGATTTTATCTGCAGATTTGTGACGGATAAGGCTGAATCCATGCATAAGGAAGAAATTTCCATAGCGGAAATGCACAATATTGTCGAGGCGGCGCTGGAGGCAACCAATCCTGCCGTCGCAAAAAGCTACAAGGATTATCGCAACTACAAGCAGGATTTTGTGCATATGCTGGACGAGGTTTACAAAAAGAGCCAGTCCATAATGTATATAGGCGACAAGGAGAACAGCAACACTGACAGCGCGCTTGTTTCCACCAAGCGCAGTCTTATTTTCAACGAGCTCAACAAGGAGCTTTACCAAAAATTTTTCATGACCACCGAGGAGCTTCAGGCGTGCCGCGATGGGTACATTTATGTTCATGATATGTCCGCGCGCCGTGATACCATGAACTGCTGCCTGTTTGACGTAAAGAGCGTGCTGGAGGGCGGCTTTGAGATGGGAAATCTCTGGTATAACGAGCCTAAGACGCTGGCGGTCGCTTTTGACGTTATAGGAGATATCACGCTTTCTGCGGCAAGCCAGCAGTACGGCGGGTTTACCGTACCCAGCGTCGATCTGCTGCTTGAGCCTTACGCCGAAAAGACCTATCAGAAGCAGCTTGATCGGTATAAATCACTGGGACTGTCCGACGAGGCAGCGGAAAGAGAAGCACTCGCGGACGTCAAGGTCGATTTCGAGCAGGGCTTTCAGGGCTGGGAGTACAAGTTCAACTCCGTGTCCTCCAGCCGCGGTGATTACCCATTTATCACCATGACCGCGGGCACGGGTACGGGACGTTTCGCGAAAATGGCAAGCATTACCATGCTGGACGTCCGCCGCAAGGGGCAGGGGAAAAAGACCTGCAAAAAGCCCGTTTTGTTTCCGAAAATAGTGTTTTTGTACGATGAAAATCTCCACGGGCGCGGCAAGCCGCTTGAGGACGTGTTCAATGCGGGCGTGGCGTGCTCTCAAAAGGCTATGTATCCCGATTGGCTGTCGCTTACGGGAGAGGGCTATGTTGCCGACATTTACAAGAAATACGGAAAAATAATCAGCCCGATGGGCTGCCGCGCGTTCCTGTCACCGTGGTTTGAGCGCGGCGGCATGGAACCTGCCGACGACAAGGATCAGCCCATATTTGTAGGGCGATTCAATATCGGCGCGGTATCACTTCACCTGCCAATGATATACGCCAAGGCGCAGCAGGAGAGCCGCGACTTCTTTGAGGTGCTGGACTACTACCTCAATCTTATCCGCCGTATCCATATCCGCACCTATGACTATCTGGGGGAAATGCGCGCCAGCACTAATCCTCTCGCCTATTGCGAGGGCGGCTTCCTGGGCGGTCACCTCGGTATCCATGACAAGATAAAGCCGCTTCTTAAGGCGGCAACGGCGTCATTCGGGATCACGGCGCTGAACGAGCTGGAGCAGCTTGCTTCCAAAAAATCCATAGCGGAAGACGGCGAGTTCTCGCTTAAGGTAATGGAGCATATCAATAAGCGCATAGGGGAGTTCAAAAAGGCGGACGGTCATCTTTACGCAATTTACGGCACTCCCGCGGAGAATCTGTGCGGCTTGCAGGTGCAGCAGTTCCGCAAAAAATACGGCATTGTGGAGAACGTTTCCGACCGCGAGTATGTCAGCAACAGCTTCCACTGCCATGTCAGCGAGGATATTACGCCGATAGAGAAGCAGAACCGCGAGGAGCGCTTCTGGAATCTTTTCAACGGCGGCAAGATACAGTATGTGCGCTATCCCGTGGATTACAACAGGGGAGCGGTGGAAACGCTTGTACACCGCGCCATGGACAAGGGCTTCTATGAGGGAGTGAACCTCTCGCTTGCCTACTGCGACGACTGCGGATATCAGCAGCTTGAAATGGACGTCTGCCCGAAATGCGGCAGCTCCAATCTCACCAAAATAGACCGCATGAACGGATATCTGTCCTATTCCAGGGTAAAGGGTGACACAAGGCTCAACAGCGCTAAAATGGCGGAGATAGAGGATAGGAAAAGCATGTAGTTAAGGAATGCTGCGATGGATAAGGCATGGAAAGTTGTAAATTATAGTTCGGCTCCGCAGGAGAAATCACATTGACAATCGGATCATTGGGTTTATGGGGAATTTATTTATGGGCTTTACGAAAAGCGAAAATGACAGAACTTTGTGAATTGATAAACCCGGCTTCGCTGCTGCTTGACTGCGCTCCGACAATATTTATGGCGCTGTCGCTTGAAGTCAGATATGAAAAGTGATTTTTGTACAATAAAATTTTCGGGAGAGTTAAAATGCGTTACCATAATATAACTACCGACGATATGCTTAACGGGGACGGACTTCGCACCGTGCTCTGGGTGGCGGGGTGTACTCACCGCTGCGAGGGCTGCCATAATCCCATCACATGGGATATCGAGGGGGGAATACCCTTTGACGAAGCGGCGGAAGCGGAGCTGTTCGAGAAGCTTTCCGAGGATCATATAAGCGGTGTCACGTTCAGCGGCGGCGACCCGCTTCACCCGCAAAACCGCGATGAGGTAACCCGTCTGGCGAAAAAAATAAAAGCCGATTTTCCCGAAAAAACGCTTTGGCTGTATACGGGCTTTGACTGGGATGAAATAAAGGAGCTGGATATGATCCCGCTGTTGGACGTGGTAGTGGACGGACGCTTTATAAAGTCCCTGCTGGACGCTAAGCTGCACTGGAAAGGAAGCTCCAATCAGCGCGTTATCGACGTTAAGGAAACGCTGCGGCTGGATAAGGTCGTGCTTTTTGATTAGTTTTTAGCAGGGTAGCAGTCGAGCGGTCATGCCGCCGTCCTGCTTTCGTTTAAATTGTAAAGA
>CAMWLH010000366.1 GCA_947175045.1 uncultured Clostridia bacterium
ATATAATACTTTGTATTTCTTTTCAAGTCCTTTTTAAAAATAAATTCAAATGTTAAGAAATAGGTGCGGAACAGCTATGCCGAGCGTTTGGGATATCAATATAAACGTATAAATCCCGCTCCGATTCTAATCATAGTAATATTGACTAAAATGCCGCTGCGATTTTTGCTTTACTTTGTGAACTTTTTTCCAAAAAACCGCTTGACTTTTTGCTCAAAAAATGATAAATTATATTTAGCACTCAAAGACACAGAGTGCTAAACCGACTCGAAAGAAAGGTTCTGACATAAAGCGCTGTTAAAAAAGGGTGATTAACCGTGGAAACGATGGGTATGATGGACGCGAGATCCAATAAAATACTCGCGGCGATCGTTGACGAATACATTAGAACAGGCGAGCCCGTCGGGTCGAAGGCGCTGGCTTTGCGTGAGGACATCTCGGTATCCTCCGCCACCATACGCAACACCATGGCGGCTTTGGAGCAGGCGGGATATCTAAGCCACCCGCACACCTCCGCGGGGCGTGTTCCCACCTTTACGGGATTTCGCTACTACATCGAAAACCTTATGAACCCCGAGCCGATAAATCCCGACGAGATAACCGCGATAAACCGTCTGCTGGGCGGCGGCGCGGCTACTGACGAAGCCATAATAGAAAGCGCTTCGACCGCTCTCGCCGAAATAACCAAATGCGCGACCTTCTCCACCAACCATGTTTCAAAATTCTCGGTGATATCCAAGGTCGACGTAATTCCGACGGGAAAGCGGCTGTATGTGCTGCTGCTGATAGCCTCCAACGGCACTATAAAAAACAAGGTCTGCCGAATGGAATTCGATTTTACAAACGAGCAGATGGCGGATTTTATCGGGTTCCTCAACGAACACCTGCGCGGTGTGAACCTCGAGACCATGTCCGAGGAATATATCGAACAGCTCGCGGGGGCGCTGGGAGGATATATGCTGTCGCTCGCGCCGCTGCTTCACGCGGTGTACGAACTGTCCGAGGAGATGATGATGGACAGCGTGGAGGTAAAGGGCGAGGCTAATCTTCTCGCAAGCGGCGAGATACCCATGACGGACGTGCTGCGGTTCATGGAGAAGAAAAGCGAGATATCGGCAATGCTTGACGATGCGCTGTCGGGGATAAGCGTCCGCTTTGGCGCGGAGAACGATACCTTTGCGATATCAAACTCCACGCTGCTGAGCGCGAGCTACTATAAGGACGGCAAGCCCGCGGGAACGATAGGGATAATCGGACCCATGCGGCTGGATTACCGAAAGGTTATCCCATATATTGAATATCTGAGCAACAAGGTCACACACCTTCTTTCCGAAGAGGGCGACGAGCTTTTGCGGATAGAAAGAGAGGACGACGATGACAATGAATGACGAGGAGCTTGAGCAGCTTTCCGAAGCGGAAACGGGTGAGGAAACGGAGCAGACCGATGTGACCGAAGAGCCCGCCGAGGCAGAGGTTGAGACAGAGGAAAGCTCCGAGGAAAAGCACGCCGCCGAGATCGCGGTGCTCAAGGATCAGCTCCTTAGGACGATGGCGGAGTACGACAATTTCCGAAAGCGGACGGTAAGGGAAAAAGAGGCGCTGAGGGCGGATATAATCACGAACGTTACCTCGGATTTCCTGCCCGTTATGGATAATCTGGTGCGGGCGCTTGACGCTCCCTGCACGGACGAGAATTACAAGAGCGGCGTGCAGATGATATTCGACAGCTTTATGACTACTTTGCAAAAGCTGGGAGTCGAGGAGATCGAGAGTGACGGCGCGGTGTTCGATCCCGCTTTGCACCAGGCGGTGCAGCGCGTGGATAACGACGAACTGGAGAGCGGAACAGTCGCAACGACTTTTGCCAAGGGTTATAAGATAAACGATAAGGTTATCAGATTTGCCATGGTTGCGGTGGTAAATTAAGGGGAAAACGCCCGGCGCAGCCAAGCAGCCCTCGCCAAGAGCAACAAAAAGCTCACGCAGGAATTTTCCGCAAGCCGCCGTGAAAGCGCAGCGGAACGAAGTGGAGCGGAGCTTTTACGGCGAGCTAGCGAACTCCGTTGCGAAGCAACTGAGTTTGAGGTGCGGAAAATTCAAATTTAAATAATTTAATATAGAGCAACCCCTAAACCGGGCGCGAAAGCAACGCCCGCAAGCGATATAAATCAATTTACAGGAGGAAATTATTATGGCTAAGATTATAGGTATTGACTTGGGTACGACAAACAGCTGCGTATCCGTTATAGAGGGCGGCGAGCCCGTTGTTATCACCAATTCCGAGGGTTCGAGAACTACGCCCTCCGTTGTGGCGTTTACAAAGAACGGGGAGCGCCTTGTGGGACAGCTCGCCAAGAACCAGGCTGTTACCAATCCCGAGAGAACGGTGATATCGATCAAGCGCCACATGGGCAGCGATTATAAGGTGGATATCGACGATAAGAAGTACACTCCGCAGGAGATATCCGCAATGATACTCCAGAAGCTGAAAGCGGATGCGGAGGCTTATCTCGGTGAGACGGTGTCCGACGCGGTCATCACGGTTCCTGCGTATTTCACCGACTCCCAGCGCCAGGCTACCAAGGACGCGGGTCAGATCGCGGGTCTGAACGTTCACAGAATTATTAACGAGCCGACTGCGGCGGCGCTCGCTTACGGCGTTGACAAGGAAGAGGATCAGAACGTTGTAGTGTACGACCTCGGCGGCGGTACGTTCGACGTTTCGGTAATCAATATCGGCGACGGCGTTCAGCAGGTTCTCGCGACTGCGGGCAACAACCACCTGGGCGGCGACGACTTCGACCAGAGGATCATCGATTTCCTGCGCGAGGAGTTCAAGAAGTCCGACGGCATCGACCTTGCAAACGACAAGTTCGCTATGCAGAGATTAAAGGACGAGGCGGAAAAGACCAAGATCGCTCTGTCCAACTCCACCAACGTTAATGTGAATATCCCCTATATCACCGCCGACGCGAGCGGTCCCAAGCACCTTAAC
>CAMWLH010000367.1 GCA_947175045.1 uncultured Clostridia bacterium
GTCCCAGAGAATGGGGCACGCGCCTATTCCGTACATTCTTGAGGAAACGTCCAGCATCCAGCTCTCCCTTATCTCACGGGTCTTGTTATTGCCGAAGCAGCCGTACTCCCCCACTATAACGGGAATACCGTTGTCGGTAAAGCGCTCCTTGAGCATATTGACGTTCCTGTCAAGCTCCGCGATATCCTCCTCGCTCCCCCAGGTTATCTTTGCCTTGCCCCAGTCCGCGTCCTTATCGAGAATGCAGAGGGTCGAGGGAGTGTAGTAGTGCACGGATACCGCCATTCTCCCCGCGGGGTCGTTCGGCATGACGAACATCTCGTCGCAGGTAAGCTCTATATCGGTGTTGTAGCCCGAAATAAGCAGATGGCGGTAGGGATTGTTTCCGCCGCCTGACCGCACAACGTCCACGAAAGCCTGGTTTATCTCGTTTACCAGGTCATAGGAGGATTTCTTTTCCTCGCCGTTTGTGCCGCTCCACCTGTTCCACAGGGAGTCCCAGCCGAGTTCCTCATTCTGCGACTCAAACATCAGCTTGTCGCCGTAATCCTTGAAAGAGTCCGCTATCTGAGTCCACATTGCCTTGTAGCGGGTCATGCACTCTTCCTTATTTTCGGGGAAGGTGTTCACCCAGCCGTTATCGTAGTGTATGTTGATGATGGCGTACATTCCTGTGTCCAGCGTCCAGCCGACTACCTCCCGTACTCTGGCGATATAGTCGGGGCTGATAGTATACGTTCCGTCTCCGCTCATTATATTAGACCACGCCACGGGTATTCTCAGCACGCCGAAGCCTGCGTCCGCATATCCCTGTATAGCCTCTTGGGTGATAACGGGGCTTCCCCAGGCGGTCTCATACCTTGATACCTCGGAGGAAGCTATCCAGTCTCCGCAGGATTCAAGAGTATTCCCCAGATTTATTCCGTAGCCCATTTCCCTTACTACCTCCATAGTGGAAATATTGCGGGTGGTGTCCGCAGGGGCAACGTCCTCGTCCTTTTTGCAGCCGACGTTTGTCAAAGCCGCCGCAGCCGCCAGCATAATCGCGATTATCTTATCCACAGCTCTCCTCCTCATTTTGCAAGCCTCCATTCCTCAAATTCAATTCCCGCTGACAGCACGAAATACATATCGTGCTCTCCCGTTATTTTTTCGGGAAGCTTAATGGACTGCTCGCCGCCGCTCCCGTCAAGCTCAATCGCCGCAAACGGAGCACCGAGCTCATCAAGGTGAAGCTCCACGCGTCCCTTGCCGCCTGCCTTGATAACGAGCTTTCCCGCGCCGTCGGCGGCTGCGCGCCTTACCGCTATTATCCCGCTGTCCTCCGCCGCGCTCACCGTGATCCTCTCGCCCAGTCCGTAAACTATACCCGAGGAAGTAAACATGGTCGCCGCGCTTACGGGCTTGAAAGCGTCCAGAGGCTTTATCTGCTTAACGCCTGTTTTGTCCGCCTTTGCGGGGGATATTCTCACCGCCTGCTCGTCGACCTCAATCTCTGTCACGCAAAGGCTGCGGAAGCCGCCCTTTGTGCCTAGCCCCTCCTGCGGAAACAGCGAATGATAGAACAGGTAATATTTGCCCGCGTACTTATGGAGATGGGTGTGATTGTTGCTGTCTACCAGCCCCACATCGCCGGGGTTCACGAAATACTGTCCGCGGTATTCCCAGCTTGAAGTGTCCAGCGGGGTCTTGGTCACCATGTACGCCATGCTGCACCGCGTGGGCGGTTCATAGCCGCTGATATTCCAGTCGGTGCGCTCCTCCCAGTTGGTGTTGTAGGTATAAACGTAAGTACCGTTGATGTAATTCAACTCGCTCGCCTCATAATTATAATGCGAGGGTATCTTGGTTATCGCGCTGTCCGCCGATATCATATCCTCACCCAGCCTGATTATTCTGCTGCCGTTATCTCCGCCTCCGAAAGCGAGCCACCCTCTGCCCTCGCCGTCGATCACAACGCCCGGGTCGAAGGGATTTTTGCAGCCGTCCAGCCCCTCGGTGTTTCCGTCCACTATCGAATGTCCCAGCGGGTCGCTCCAAGGTCCCGTCGGGGAAGTGGCGGTAAGCACTCCCGTGCCCCAGCCGCTGTTTGAGTAATACAGATAAAAATGCGTAAGCCCGTCTGCCTCCACCCGCGACGTTATCGACGGCGCCCATGATGCTAACGCCCAGGGAGATATCTCGCCCACGTTTATTATCCCGTGGAACGTCCAGTTTGCCATATCCTCAGTGGACAGCATAACGATAGACTTGATGTGCTCATAGGTGTTGCTGCCCTCCGCACCTACGGCTTCATATTGCTGATGGTAGTTAGTCCCGTATACATACAGCCGCCCCTCATATTCCACCGCCGTAGGGTCGGCGCAGAATATGTTGGCTATCAGCGGGTTACCCTCAGATAGGGGCTTGGTGAATTTCTTTGTCGGCACGCCGATAGTTTTGTTCATATATTATCCTCCTTATCTTAAAGAAATTTTCCGCGACCCGCCCGTGAAAGCGTATTTTCCCGTTTTGCGGAAAAAAACGCTTTCGCGGGCTCCCGCGTAAAATTTCATGCGTGGACCAAAGGTTGTTCTCTGTAAGAGTTGCTTTGCTGCGTGGGGTTTTTGCAGTTACCTGTTTGCTGTCAGCGCCTTTTAATGGCGCTTCCGCCCCGATAAGTCCAAAGTCTGTAACCATGTAACCCCTTGAACATCTCCTTCAATTATGCTATAATACAATCATAATCGTCAAGCGAGGTAAATGAGATGGTATTTCAGAAAGAATTTCAGACAATGGATATTCCCGACAAGGCGCATACTAGCTGCGAGTTTTACCGCACCGATGAGAACGGCAGCTTTCCCATGCACTGCCACTCCTACTACGAGCTTTCCTATGTGGCAAGCGGAGAACGCTTTGAGATATGCGACGGAAAAAGTCACCTTGTGAGCGCGGGCAGTCTTTTCTTTATCCCGCCGCTCGCGTTCCACGCGAACAGAAACGTCAGTCC
>CAMWLH010000368.1 GCA_947175045.1 uncultured Clostridia bacterium
AAAGCCAACAGAGCAAGTAACAAAATCTGAACCGCTCAGATTATCCTTACCGCCGTATCGTGCATACCCAGCTCCGCTATACTGTTCACCGCCGTCGCGACGGTCAGCAGTCCGTTTATTATCAGCCCAGCCGCCCATATTCTCGTCCACAGCTTTTTGTTCATGATACGCTCACCCCCTCACTTCCCGCTAAAACACAAACGCCATCAGCAGAATATATACCGCCGTTCCCGCCGCTATCGAGAGCAGCATATTCCTCTTCCACAAATGCAGACCCACTACCGCCGCAAGCGCGATAAGCTCGGGTATGCCATGCGAACCCGAAAGCACGCTGACGTCCTTGAAGCAGTATATCACCAGCATTCCGAGCGCAGCCCCCGGCAGCGCCTTTCCGAGATACCTAACGTATTTCGGCGCTTCCTTTCCCGACGGAAACACCAGAAACGGGGTAAACCGCGTTATCAGCGTCCCAAGCACCACCATGCCGATAGTTATCATCATCTGTACCTGCGTCATTCCCCCGCCCCCTTTTCAATGGGCTTTTTAAGCAGGGTAAGAATAAGCAGTATCACCGCCATCGACGGTATTATAAAGCTATCGCCGCCGAAGATCAGCAGGCATACAAGCGAGCCGCCCAGCCCTATCAGCGAGCTGTAATGCTGCTTTTCCTTAAGCCAGTTGTCCAGAAATATCACTACCAACAGCGCGGTCATAACAAATTCCAGCCCCTCAATCTCAAAGGGTATCAGCGAGCCCGCAAGCGATCCTACCGTCGCCCCCGCGACCCAGTATATCTGATTTAACAGTGTCACAAAAGCCCAGAACCACCCTTGGTCTACCCCCTCGGGAACCTCTGTCGCGCAGTTTATCGAGAAGCTCTCGTCGCACATTCCGAAAATGAGATACCACCGCTTTTTTCTGTCGACCCGACGGTATTTCTCCAGCATTGCGATCCCGTAAAACAAATGCCGCGCGTTCACCATTATCGTCAGCAGCAGCGCGTTCAGCGGGTCGAACACTCCCGTCAGCAGATTTACCGCCACAAACTCCATCGACCCCGCAAACACCAGCAGAGCCATTATTATCGGAAAAAACGCGTCCAGACCCTCCGTCCGCGCGAAAATACCGTAGGCAGTCCCCAGAAACAGGAACCCCGCCATTATCGGCAGCGTATAGGGAAACGCGGCTTTCAGCGCCTTTATTTTTATATTCTCCTTCATGTCTACCTGCTCCAATATTTTCTGTCTAAGCTGCGAAAGCTGATAGCCTGAGAAATATGCGCCTTTTGGATTACCTCGCTTCCCGCCAAGTCTGCACAGGTGCGCGACACCTTAAGTATCCTGTCGTAGGCTCTCGCCGAAAGCCCCAGCTTCTCGAAAGCTGCCTTGAGCATCTGCTCCGCGTCTGGCGCGAGACGGCATACTTCCGCTATTATATCCGCGGTAATGCCGCTGTTGCTCTTTATTTTCGTGCCCGCAAAGCGCTTCGCCTGTATATCTCGCGCCCTCTGCACACGCTCGGCTATCTGCGCCGAGCTCTCCTGCGGAACGCGGCTGCTCAGATCGCCGTACTCCACGGGCTTCACCTCTATCTGTATATCTATCCTGTCCAGAACAGGCTGAGAAATTTTGTTGAGATACGCCGACACCATTTTCGGCGTGCAGGTGCATTTTTTCTGCGGATTCCCGAAATTCCCGCAGGGGCAGGGATTCATAGCCGCCACCAGCATAACGTCGCAGGGATAATTCACCGAGCCGCTCGCCCTTGAAATAGTTATCTCGCCGTTCTCCAGCGGCTGCCGCAGCGCCTCCAGGACCCGCCTGTCAAACTCGGGCAGCTCGTCGAGGAACAGCACTCCGTTGTGCGCCAGTGATATCTCCCCGGGCTTCGGGATACTTCCGCCGCCCACCAGACCCACGCCGCTCGCCGTATGGCTCACCGAACGGAACGGGCGCGAGGTCACCAACGGCGCGTTCGGGTTGATCATACCCGCCACCGAGTGTATCTGCGTGGTCTCGATGCTCTCCTCAAATGTTATTTTGGGGAGTATCGAGGGTATTCGCTTGGCGAGCATAGACTTCCCCGATCCGGGCGGTCCCAACATAAGTATATTGTGAGACCCCGCCGCGGCTACCTCTATTGCCGATTTCGCGGAGCTCTGCCCCATCACCTCCGCGAAGTCCTCAAAATATCTCTCGGAGTTTTCCGATGGTATGTATAGCGGCTCGGGAACAAGCCCCTCGCCCGTCCGTAAAAAATCCACTATCTGCGTGACGTGCTCCGCGCCGTAGACCTCTATCCCGTCCGCCACCGAAGCCTCCCGCGCGTTAGCCTTCGGCAGAAATATCCGCTTTATCCCGTGCTGCGCGGCGGTGAGGGTCATTGACAGCGCCCCGTTCACCGAAGCCAGCGCCCCGTTGAGGGAAAGCTCCCCGATAAACGCGCAGTCGTCCAGCTTCGCGTCAACTATCCCGCCCAGCTTCATAAGCGCCATTATGATAGGCAGATCGAACATCGAGCCGATCTTTTTCACACTCGCGGGCGCAAGATTCACCGTCACCTTCCCGCCCAGCAGCTTCAGATCGAGATGCCCCAGCACCGCGCGTATCCTCGCCTTGCTCTCCTGCACCGCGATATCCGGCATACCCACAATATCAAACGCGGGCTGACCCGTCGAAATACTCGCCTCCGCGGTAACGGGAAAAGCATTGAGCCCGAACAGCCCAATACTGTTTATCTGACTGAACATAATTTTCTCCTGATTAAAAAAATTTTTTCGCACCGCGCAAATGACGCTTTGCGTCATTTGCGCTAGCCTGCGCGTTAAAGCTCCGTTTCGCTGCGCTCAACTACGCTTTCCCGCGCGCTTGCGAAAAAATTTCCTGCGTGGGCTTTATGTCGCTCTTTGCAAGCGTTGCTTTCTGCGAACGGCATTTTGCTTCTCTATTGCTTTGATTTTCTTTCTTATTTCTATTTTACCACAAC
>CAMWLH010000369.1 GCA_947175045.1 uncultured Clostridia bacterium
ATTTAAAAGAATTTTCCGCACCGCTGCAAACGACACTTTGTGTCGTTTGCGCTAGCCTGCTGAGCCGTCAACACTCCGCTTCGCTCCGTATTGACGGCTCAGCGGCTTACGGAAAATTCATTCGTGGGCTTTTTGTTGCTCTTTTGGTGTGCTGCTTTGCTGCGCGGACTAGCCGACGCTTTTTCCTTGCCAGGTATCAAGCTCGCTCTGGCGCTTGTCTATTCCGCCGAGAACCGCTATTTTATCCGCGCTCCACAGCGGAGCGGCAAGCGTTGATTTATTGCCGTCACCAGTAAGGCGCTCTATCACCGTTGCGGCGGGAATAAGCTCCAACTGCCTTATCACAATGTCAATATATTGCTCCTTTGTCAGCGGAACATACCCGCCGCTCTCATATATCCCGCAAAGGGGCGTACCGCGTATGACATGAAGAAGATGTATCTTCACTCCGTCGGGGCGGAGCTTCCCCAGCCGCCGCGCGGTATCAAGCATCATTTCTTCGTCCTCGCCGGGGAGCCCGTTGATGATATGCACGCAAACCCTTATTCCTCTGCTTTTCAGCATATCATATCCCGCGAGAAACTCCTCAAAGCTGTGACAGCGGTTAATCTTTTCGGCAGTGGAGCTGTGAACGGTCTGGAGCCCAAGCTCCACGGTAACGGGAACGGGCAGGGAGCTCAGCAGCCGCGCTTTGTCCATGTCGATACAGTCCGCTCTGGTCGCGATGGCAAGCCCCGCCGCACCCGCGTCTATGAGCTCATTATAGACCCTTTCAAGCTCCGCAGGCGGCGCGTAGGTGTTGGAGTGCGCCTGGAGGTAAGCGATTATTTTAGCATTGGGATATTTCGCGCGTATACGAAGCTCCTCGCGGCGGAACTGCTCCTTTACGGAAAGCTCTCCCGCGGTGAAATACCCGCTCCCGCCAGCGCAGAATATACACCCGCCGCTGCCCTTGCTCCCGTCAATATTAGGGCAGGTGAAGCCCGCGTCAATAGCTGCCTTGAACACTCTCCCGCCGAATACGCGGCAGTTGTGGTAATAAAGCGTGTGGTAACGCTTGTTGTCATCGGAATAAATGAATGGGTTCATATGTGCTCCTTTATTCGGTTATTTCAATGGAGCTGTTCTCAAATATTACCACCGCCTCGTAATAGCCGTCTCCCGTTACGCGGGGAGGCGAGGTTTGGTAGCCGTCAGCCGTAAGGCGCTCCGTGAGAGCGTCGACGCGGCTTTTCCCGCCGACGGACAGGGCAATGTGGGAATATCCCAGCGACAGAGCGGGGGATTCGGGTAAATTCGGGCGGTTCATTATTTCAAGCCGCGCGCCCTCGTCAAAGGAAAGAAAGTACGAGGTAAACCCCGTAGATGTGTTGCGGTATATATCCCCCGAGACCGCGCCGAAGTATTTCGTAAAGAAATCCCGCGCGGCTTCAAGGTCGGCTACATAAATAGCTGTATGCTCAATTCTCATTTTTTCTCCCGATTTGAAAAATTCCCCACAAGGGGTTGATGATATTATTGTAAACCTATTGGAGAAAAAAGTCAATACAATTTTGAAAAAGTGCTTGACTATTTGGGCGATAAGAGATAAAATAAAAGGTAGTATGGTTGTATGGTTGTATGGTTGTATGGTTTAGTGTCATGTGATAAATTGCTTACGCGGCAAAGCAACGCTTGACAAAGAGCAACCAAAAGCCCACGCGGGAATTTTCCGCAAGCCGCCGTAGAAGCGAAGCGAAACGGAGCTTTTACGGCGAGGTAGCGGAAAATTCAAATTCAAATAAGGAGATCGAGATGTTTATTGATTTAAGCGGAAGATGGCAGGTTTGCCTTGACGAGGAGAAGCGCGGTGAGCTTCCCGAAAGATACGAGGCGGAGATAGAGCTTCCCGGCAGCACTTCTCACGCAGGGTTGGGTAAGCTGAACGGGGAGCGCAAATACGGCTGCCTTACGGATATATATAAGTTTGAGGGATACGCTTGGTTCACGAGAACGTTTGAAATAACCGAGGAGCAGTCGCGGCAGGAGCTCACACTGTTCCTGGAACGGACACGCAAGACCGCGGTATATCTGGACGGCGCAAGGGTCGGGGAGTATTGCTCGCTGTGCACGCCGCACAGATATGCTCTCGGCTGGCTGGCGGTTGGTGAGCACAGACTGACGGTACGGGTAGACAATACGGATTACCCGACGGCGGGCGGGCATCTGACCTCGCAGGATACCCAGACAAACTGGAACGGGATAACGGGAAGGATCGGGCTGATAGGGCACGGTTCGGGATCTGCTTACGCGGAGAGCGTTTCGGTAAGCTCGGATATCAAGGAGAGAGCTATGCGCATAGCCGCGAAAATAACGGGAAAGGGAGCGGGAACGGCTCATATAAAGGTGGTCGATGAGCATGGCGAGTATGGAGCGGCGCAGGCGGAGTATACCGCGGAAGAAACGCTGGAATGTACCGTAAAGCTGGCTGAGAATACGCCGATGTGGAGCGAGCATTCCCCCGCGCTGCTGCGGCTGGAAATAGACACGGGAGAAGTGAGCCGTTTTACGGTGGGCTTCAGACAGATCGCCGCGGAGGGGCTTAAGCTCAAGGTGAACGGCTCGGAGACCTTTCTGCGCGGCAAGCACGACGGAATGGTATTCCCTAAAACTGGTTTCGCGCCGACTGATACCGCAAGCTGGATAAAGGTGTTCGAGACCGCGAAGCGCTACGGGATAAATCACTACCGCTTTCACACCTGCTGCCCTCCGCAGGCGGCTTTCGAGGCGGCGGATTTTATGGGTATCTACCTTGAACCCGAGCTGCCTTTCTGGGGAACTATCCCCGACGAGCTGACGGAGGAGCATATCTTTCTGCGCGAGGAAGGTTTCCGTATATTGAGGGAGTTCGGTCACCACCCGTCCTTTGTGATGATGTCGATGGGCAACGAGCTTTGGGGCAGCAAGGAGCGTCTTAACGAGATTTTGGGTGACTAC
>CAMWLH010000370.1 GCA_947175045.1 uncultured Clostridia bacterium
AGAGTATGCAGGACGAGGCTAACAAGTAATTTCAGCAAAAATTCACACAATACTAACAGGATTTCTTTGTGTGCGTGATATAGTTATCTAAAGTCATTAAACAAACTATGGATATTATTATAGTATAGAGAGGAATCTGTATGGCGTTATCAAAAACGAAATTAAGAAAAACTGTCGCTAACCCTCCGGCAGAGCTTCAGCCCGTGCGGGAGCTTATTCCCGTGCAGGCGCAGGAGCAGGTTATGGAGCAGCTCTATCAGTTTATAGAGCTCGAGCACCTTTACGAATCTGCGATACGCGAGGTCAAGACAAAGCTGGAGATACTCGACGGCGAATTCAAGTCCAAGTACGACTACAACCCTATCCATCATATCGAGGATCGGCTGAAATCTCCCCAGAGCATTCTGGAAAAGCTGCGGCGAAAGGGCTATCCGTTCACCTGCGACGCGGCGCGCGCCGCTCTTAACGATATCGCGGGAGTAAGGGTGATATGTAATTATATAGAGGATATCTATACCGTCGCGAACCTGCTCACCATGCAGGACGACGTTGATCTGATAACACGAAAGGATTATATTGAAAATCCCAAGCCAAACGGCTACCGCAGTCTGCACCTTGTGATAAAAACTCCCGTTTATCTCTCCGACAGGAAAGAAATGGTAAATGTTGAGGTGCAGATACGCACAATCGCCATGGATTTCTGGGCGAGCCTAGAACACGAACTGAAATACAAAACCGACACCGAGGTCTCCGCCGAGCTTGCCCAGCAGCTGAAGCAGTGCGCCGAAACAATAGCCGATACCGACAAACAAATGCAGCAGATTTACAAAACCCTTAAAGAAATAAATTGATGATTATTTGTCCCCAATCTTATTTATGGAGCTGTTAAATGAATAAGGAAGACTTGAAAAACCTAATCAATAGAATGACTGCTGTCGAGGAAACATATAACAGTGAAGATACTGTCAGCTGGAAAGCAACAAGGGAAGCCGAAAATCTGACAGACACGGCTCTGCTTCCGATTTTAGAGGAAATTATAACCGAAAACGCGAAGCCTAAGGGACGGCATATACGCAATGAAGCATACTTTATTTATGGAAAGATCTTGAAAAATTCCTTTGACAGAAACGGATGCGTTTTTTTCATAAATAGATTGACCGTGGAAACCGACAAATATATTCTCTCGGGAATGCTTGATCGTCTAGCAGATATTGAAATTCCCACAGATTTGGATATTTCTCCGATCATTCTTCATACTCAAAGCGAAAAATGGCTCGTTCGACATGCCGCAATCCGCGCGCTTGGCTCTTGCTCCACGCAAAAGAGCAGAGATGCGCTGTCGTTTTTTCTGAAACAGGAAGACGAAAAAAAGTATAAATATGAGATCACATACGCAAACGCGGCTATGGGAAAAATCGGAGATCATACGGACATTCCGCTTCTTGAGCTACATATAAACAGCAGAATACAGGATATAAAAATCTCCGCTCAGATGGCAATTGAAAAAATAAAAGCCTTGAGCAGAACATAACAGCAGTTTAAGGAGCGTGTCTATGGAAAAGGAAAAACAAGTCCTGCCCCTGAAAAAAGCCGTTTGCTCCCTGATATTTCCGCTTACGGTCTTACTTCCGTGTGCAGCGTTTTTTATATCTGAGGCAGTACTTGCGTGCTAACTGCCGTATATGCTGCTTGCGGCAGTATCGGTTGTTGTAGGCGGCGTTACGCCGATTTTTCTGACATTTTTTCTATAAAGCCGATACAAGCGGATATTTGTTGGGCAGAATTATTTTTCTGGTCGGCTCGGCTGTCTTGCTGGTCGGCTTAGGATGGCTGTCTATTGTCACATACTTTAACGCGGCGGCGCTGTTACGGATCATGCTTGCGCTGTCCGTCGTCTGTCCAACCGTATATTGTATCATTAAGGCGGATAGTTGGGTCAAGCGTGTTATCATGTGCCTTTCAAATCCCGCAATATATTTTACGTTATTTGTCATGGCGCTTAGCTATGATATCAGTCATATGGTATTTTAACGGTTTAAGGGTTATTTTGCAAAAACCACTTGATTTTTTCGGAGAAATAGAGTATAATAGTATAGTAATTTTATAAATGCTCTCGCTTATGGGGACAGGTCCTGCGCAACGGAGTGCTGTGAACCATGTCAGGCGGGGAACCGAGCAGCATTAAGCGGATCTCTTCGTGTGCCGCAGTCAGCCTGTTCCCATAATCGAGGGCATTTGTTTTTTGTCAATTGGCGTCTGTCGTTTTGCGGGAGGTAAAATGGACATTTCATTTAAAACCGATGAGGGCAGGTTCAATTACAGAGTCTGCGCAATAATGACCTATAACGGCAATATATTGACAATGCGCGACGATCACTCGCCCTCCCGCTATCTGCCCGGAGGAAGAGTTCAGATGGGCGAAACGGCGGAGGAAGCACTGGTCAGAGAGATTCGGGAAGAGCTTGCGGTAACTCCCGAAATTATCCGCCCGCTGTGGCTTAATCAAGCATTTTTTACTGAGGAAGTCCTTAATGTGAGATTTCACGAATTGTACGTGTATTTCCTGACAGATATTTCAAAGACCGATCTTCTTTCAAAGGGAGAGCGGTTTACATTGAGTGAGGGAGAACACGTCAACGAATTTGAGTGGCTGAAATTCGAGTAGCTTAAAGACGAATATTTTTATCCGATATTTTTAAAGGAAGCTATATTCGATTTGCCGCAGAATTTCACTATACGCACGGAATACGAATAACAAAAAGTAAAATTCGCCCATAAACAGGCGATCAAAAGCAACGCCGAAAAAGAGCAACGCAAAGCCCACGCAGCAAAATTTTTCGCGATCCTATGTGAAAGCGCAGCGGAACAAAGTGGAGCGGAGCTTTTACAGAGGGATAGCGCCGACTTGTTCGGCGCGGTGCGAAAAATTTTTTTAAATAAGGGGGAGTTTTGTGTACCTTGCATTATACAGGAA
>CAMWLH010000371.1 GCA_947175045.1 uncultured Clostridia bacterium
CCGCCAGCATATATTTTTCCTTGAAAGCAAACTCGTCCGCGCCCTCCTCGGTTATACTCGAAATAATTTCCATCAGCAGCTCCAACGCGTGGTTAAAGTCACAGTGCAGAGCGTTCATGTAGAACTCCGCGGCAAAAAGCTCCTCCAACTCCTCGTTGCTTACAGATGAATATTTGTCCGCCGCCTCTTCCTCGGGGGATTTTCTGGTGGCGATATGCAGCAGCAGGCTGTCCTCATACTGCGACAATACGAAAAATGCGCCGCTCTCCTCGTCATAGCAGATAGAGGGGTGCTGCGAATGCCCCTGAGAGGGAAGCATTTTCTTCGGATCGATGCCGCGCGCCTTCATCACCGCATCCATTTCAAGCTCGTCATATATGTACACATCAGAATTTTTGTACAAATGCGAACAGAACATCACGCTGAATATCCCCTCGAGCGTGGTGTCGGTGGGGCTCCACATCACGCCGTCCTCCGTTTCCTCGCCGAGAGCGGCGGGTAGCTCCTCATAATCGCGCTGAACAGCCACCCAGTAGCTGATCTCCTCCTCGGTCTCGCTGTCAAGAGTATTCAGAGCGCCTATTACCAGAAGATGTATCTCCTCGTCCTCCGCCATAAGGTCGATCAGTCCCATTCCATCGGGATCGAACAGATGATAGCCGTTTTCGTCCCTGTTTATTGACAGATAGCCGTAATTTTCCAGAAACTCCCTCAGCGGCGGCGGAACTACCAGTCCGCGCTTTTTCTCGTTCTTGATAAAATCTCCGTTCCACACACCGTGTCTTTCGCCGCCGTAGTATAGCTCGATTGCCTTAAGCGGCTCTAAATTGTACAAGATCGCCATTATGAAAGCCTCCCTTTAAAGTCGTTATAATTAAATTCCTTTATAAGCTCGGTCACGCCGCTCTCCCTTAAAATATAGATTGAGGGGAGCTTCATGCCGTTAAAGGTGTTGTTTTTGCACATGGAATAGATAGCCATATCCTCGAAAACCAGTCTGTCGTCCTCGCGAAGCGGCTCGTCAAAGGAATAATCACCGATAATGTCCCCCGCAAGGCAGGTGTTGCCGCCGAGCCGATAGGTATGGGGCTTCTCGTTCGGCTGACCCGCTCCGATGATATTCGGGCGGTAGGGCATTTCAAGCACGTCGGGCATATGGCAGGCTGCCGAAGCGTCGGTTATGGCGATATCGCAGCCATTGCGGAATGTGTCGAGCACTGCGGTCACAAGCCAACCCGCGTTAAGCGCGACCGCTTCCCCGGGTTCAAGGTACACCTCCAGCCCATAGGTATCCTTTATCCGCTTCACACAGTCTATCAGCAATTCAATGTTATAATCGGGGCGGGTTATGTGATGACCGCCGCCGAAATTCAGCCACTTTATCCTGTCGAACAAAAAACCGAATTTTTCCTCAACGTGCAGGAGAGTACGCGCAAGAGTATCCGAGCCCTGCTCACACATGGTGTGAAAATGCAGCCCGTCGATATCCTCGCAAAGCGCCATATTCTCCTTAAAATCCGCAAGGGTAACTCCCAGCCGCGAGCCGACCGCGCAGGGGTTGTATATCTCCGTTTCGATCTCGCTGTATTCGGGGTTGATCCGTATTCCCGCCTGAATGCGGCGCTCCGCTCCGCGCACCCTGCCGCGGAATTTCGCCCACTGCCGCGGGGAATTGAACACGATATGATCACACAAGGTCAGTATCTCATCAAAATCGCCCTCGGGATAAGCGGGAGAAAATATGTGATTTTCCCTGCCGAACGGCTTTGCCATCTCCTCAAAGCCGAGCCTTGCTTCGTACAGTCCGCTTGCCGTACAGCCGTCAAGATACTCCGCGATAAGCGGATATACCGCGAACGCGGAAAAAGCCTTCTGCGCCAGCAGTATCTTACAGCCTGCTTTCACACGGACGTATTTCAGCAGCTCCAGATTTTTGCGGAGCTGCTTTTCGTCTATTACATAACAGGGAGTTTCAACCTTGTATATCCAATCCATAATTTTCCTCTGTTTCATTTGATTTGTATCAAGTCTTAAAAATGGAATTTATGTCCATAACGATGTTATGAACATTGGTGATGCATCTTTACTTTTTACAAATCCGCAATTTTCGTAGAAATGCATTTCATCATCATATGCAATAACCGCTATACGCATATAATCCTTGTATTTTTGCTTTACCATATCTACAAGCGTTCTGCCAATGGTTTTTCCATGATATTCGGGATCAACAAGAAGATAATGAACATAAGCGTTCATTATTCCGTCATCCATTGCACATATCATACCGACAAGCTTATCCACGTCCCAAGCAGAATAAACCGTATCAAAATTCCGCATTGCAGCTGCAAGCTTTTCCGGAAATTGTCCGGATGACCACTCAACCGAAAGGAATAATCGTTTGAGTTCATCACAGCCAAAATCATGGGTATCTTTATATTCAATATTCATTATGGTTTTCCTCCGCAAATTCCGCTTTACCGCCCTGAATTATCATTTCCGCCCGGTTCTGATAAACTCAATAAGCTCCTCCACATCGTCAAAGTCGTCATAATCGCCGATGATCCCCTCACGATGATAGACAACTCCGTTTTTCTCGTTTCTTTCAAGGCAGTCCAGAAGGGCCTCCACACCATACCGCTTTGCGAACAGCGTAAAACCATAGGGCTTTATCTTTGATAAAAGACCCTTTTTGCAGTCGCTCGCACACAAAAAACAATTGGAAATACCCTTTTCGACAGAGCATTTCAGATTTTCGCACCAATCCTTGTCGGGGCATTCTCCCGAATCGCACCCGCAGCAATCAGCGTTTTCGGAACACAAGCAGCATGCCAGACCGCACCGCGCTATACCGAGTTCTCTTTTCATTTGTCTGCCTCCTCTATTTCTTTAATCCTTATCTCCGCCATTATCTTAAGGAATGGCAAGTCGTCAAAAGCGGGGTTATCTACTCGGAATGTACACCCGCAAACC
>CAMWLH010000372.1 GCA_947175045.1 uncultured Clostridia bacterium
CTGTTAAGCTTTTCCGTGACCTCAAAAAAGTGATCAGCCATTGCCGAATTGCCGTTGTAGTTTGCATTTGTAATTTGCGCTTCAATATCCTTGGCTTTATCATACAACAGCTTTACATCTGTTTCTCTTTCAAAGTCCAGCCGCCGTATTTGACCAATAAATTCCAGAACGATTTTTTTCAATTCATATAAAAGGGAAACCTCTTCATCTATATCATCAACTTTCTTTTCGAGCACGTCTAAAACGACTTCGGAGCCAGACGTATTAAATATGCGTTTAATATCTTTAATGCTGATATTAAGCCTGCGTAAAATCAAAATTTGCTCCAAACGTTTTATCGCGGCTTCATCATATAGTCTGTAGGCATAGTCGCCGCTCCGAGTGCTTTCTATCAGACCCATATCCTCATAATAACGAAGAGTACGGGCGGATACGTTATATCTAACGGATACTTCTCTGATTTTGGCTAAGTTACCCATATTATCAATCCCTTTCATTGGTGTTGATTATATTATACACTATTCCCCAACGGAAGAGTCAATAGAAAACAAAAAATTTTTTTAGATATGATATAACACGACTGAGTCCAAATATAGGGCTCAGCCGTGTTAAAGTTTTCGCCGCAAAAACGCTTATCTATCACAGCGTTTGAACATTTACCAAAGCCTTTTGTATATAAGACAAGGCAAGTTCTTCCGGCCCGATGCTTCTGCGCAGCATTTCAATTATATAATTCCTTTTTTCTTTCAAGCAATCCTTGGTAAAGGACTCTCGCTGATGAGCAATAGTTACTATTTCCGTTGCAAAGGATATAATTTCGTTGTATTGACTTATTGCCATAGCCATGAATTCTTTATCGATATCGGGGATTATATCCATACATAATTCAAAAAACTGTTTGGTTCTTAATTTGTTTTCATAATGTATAAACGCGTGGGGGAAAACACAGTCAATCTGATCCGCGTCATTTTTGTTTTCTTCTCTTAACAGATCGCTCCAGTTTTGATAAATTACCAGACCGTAGCCCTGCATTTTGTCTTCTCCGAAATGGCTGTCATTCAATAACAGTTCTACCCCTTTGTTGAGCGCATTGATACACGCCTTAGCTAACGGCATTTTTTCATTTGATGGCTTGAGCGTCATCATATCGCAATCTACCTTGTACCAACCGGCATATTGATTAAGCCGGTCAAAGTTTATATTTGCATTTTTCTCATCGTCTCCCTCCACAAATCCTAATCCTTTTAAGGTATGTCCATGGTCGGAAAAGCCGACAGCCAAAATAGTATCCGTATATTCTTTGGGCATAATGATCACCGGATAACCGTGCTCAATCTGCTGATACGCGAGAGCGATAAATTCATCTTCCGAATAATCTGCCTTTGAATGTATCTCATAGTCCAAACCATATATTGAAAAGCTGTCATGAACTAATTCATCCGGCGAATACGAATATCCGAAGCATACATTCGTAATAGCCGACTGCAAAATATACTCTTCGTCGTCGTTTATTTGGCGGTTTTTGCTATCCCTGCGCTGCTCCAATCCGAAAAATAATTTCAACGCAGTTAAAAGAGAGGCAAACGAGATGCTCTTAGGCCATTCGGGTCCTGAATAATCCGCTACGGGTATCCGCGGCTTAACGAGGAATTCATAATTAAAATCTATATTAAGCAAAACGTTTGATTCGAGATCAAGAATCCTGTCTACGGAACAATTAAAAAGTTTGGACATAGCACAAAGCATAGGCACCTCTGGTACGGCTTTTCCGTTTTCCCATTTACTGATCGCCTGAGGTGAAACCTTTAATATCTCCGCTAACTGCTCCTGAGTCCATTTCTTTCCTGTGCGCAGATACGCAATTTGCTCTCCCATTTTCCTTACATCAAACACAAGCATTTCTCCTTTGTTGTTTTTTATTATAGCTATTATACACGATAATGTCTATATATAACAGGTTGTTTTTTGCACAACAACTAAACCCACAGTTGAACTGCTTATTATAGTGCTCTCTTTACTTCTTGATTATCAATACCACATACGAAAACCCTCTTTCCGATCTGCTTTTCGCTGCATATTAACGTCATTGTTCTTTCGTAGATAAATCCCTATGCTGTATATAAATTCATCAATTTGTTTATGTCAAAAATTGAGCTGCATAAAACAAAGAATAGACGCGCAAACATAGACGGTGTGGCGTTTCACCACCTTAGATTTTTATCTCCGTTTATCCGCATAGTACTGCTCAAAAGGGATATATTCTGCTAATGCCTTATCCCTAATTTCGGAAGCAAACCGCGACCACTCCTCAAACTCTGTGACTGTCATTTTCTTTTTCATATACCTTGCATAGTGGACTTTATAGGCGCGATTATAGGTCTGCCAAATGGGATCGTTCTTGCATTTTTCGGCGTAACGGCGCTTAGAACCGACATCGCGGCAGGTCTTGTCGGGCTCGTCGGCAAGCGGGTTGTCACAGTATGTATAGTACCATGAGCCTCTGATCAGAAAGTATTTCCCACAGTTTTTGCAACGGTTCGGGAGAGAGTTTTGGGCAATTCCGCGGAAGAAGCCAGAGTATAAAAAAGAGCCTATATCGGTGAACTTCATCTCCTCGCAGAGTATAGAATTACCATCAGAATCAAGTATTGACTTGTACCCGAATGACTTCATTCCGCACTTTATTCGTTCAAAATTGTTACCCTTTGTACGATTAAGATCCGTAAAGCAATGTGCCGTCTCGTCGGAGGCGGGGGAAGGCTTCGGTTCTGTGAAGTCAATCTCGAATAAACGGCTTGTAGGTCTGTTGAACTTGGAGATAAGCGTTCATAAAATCGATATACATATCGAAGAAAGAAGAAATGTTGCTGTTTAATTGGTGCAGGTCGTCGAATACGTTCTCATCCGATAAATCGTCTTTGTCGAGCGGACAAAGGTCAAGTCTATTCAACCTAAGGTAGTAA
>CAMWLH010000373.1 GCA_947175045.1 uncultured Clostridia bacterium
TCCGAATATTCAGCTCGTAATCAACTCGTCAAAATATATGCGGGACTTTATCGGCGAATATCCGCCCGACTTCCGAATCAGCGCTAAATGCTGCGATTATTGCAAAAAGCAGGTCGCGCACAGCGCCCAAAAGGACTACGAAATGATTATCACCGGCGAACGCAGAGCCGAGGGCGGAATGCGCTCCGTGCCGCGCAAGGACTGCACTACTATGTGTTTCACCGAAACAAGCGACGGGCAATTCAGACTTCGACCGCTGTACTATGTTACGGACGCTGACAAGGCTTGGTATAAGGAGCAATATGGTGTTACATATTCAGACGCTTACGAGGTTTACGGGCTTACGCGAACGGGCTGCTGCGGCTGTCCGATCTCCTACAAGGCGGTTGACGACCTCGAAAAGATACGCCCATACGAACCGAACGTTGTCAACGCTGCGTGGAATATTTTCGGGGCAAGCTACGAGTATCGGGCAAAATACAACTCTTACAAAGAAAGACGCAAGCTGAACGAGCGCGCAGGCTCCAAGGAGAAGTAACTATGAACAAATATTATTTCGACCGCAACGACGGCAACGTATACGAGCTGCCGTCAATAGAGGAAGCGCTCGCCCGCGCCGAGGACGAGTTCAGCTTCAATGAGGACAAGTACATGGAGAACTGGAGGGAAAGGCAAGAAGCTGATGAACAAATCTGATTACAATAATTTTATAGAATCGAAAGCAATAACGGTAAAGCCCTCAGGCTTTGATGTTCCGATTGGGGAACTGAACCCAATACTTTTTGATTTCCAGCGGGATATTGTCCGGTGGGGGCGCTGGCAAAGGGAAAAGCGGCGATCTTCGCGGGCTGCGGAACCCGTCAGGCAGTTCGCCGTAGGTGAGCAGATTTTCTTTGAGGGGTTTTCGGATAAATTTATAAACGAACAGTAAAATGATAGTTTTGCATTCGAATGCAAAACGGACAGGAGGAAAAAATGGCAGACTACATAGAAAGAGAACTTGACTGGGACGACTAAATAGAGCGAGAAAGCGATTTCGTGCTGCTTCCCGAGGGAGATTATGATTTTACGGTTACAGGCTTTGAAAGAGCAAGGCACGAAGGCAGTGAGAAATTGCCGCCCTGCAAAAAGGCTATTGTTACTCTCACAATAGACGCGCCCGAGGGCAAGGCATCAATAAAGCACAACCTTTTTCTGCACCAAAGGTGCGAGGGACTGCTGTCGCAGTTCTTTATCGGGATCGGGCTGAAAAAGCACGGCGAGCCGCTGAAAATGGACTGGACACGCGTTGCTGGTTCAGCAGGACGCTGTAAAATAGGTCTCCGCTCATGGACAGACAAGGACGGAAATACCCGCCAAAGCAATGAGGTCAAGAAATTCTATGAACCGGCAGCAGTTCCCGCGGCTGCTCCTCAGACAGCACCTGTCACGCAAACATCTCACGCGGCTGCAGCACCGACAGCGACCACAAGCGGCGGAGTATTTACCCCGGGTAAATTCTGATGGGAACAATGGAGCTAAGACCCTACCAGCAGGAAGCAAAGGCGGCGGTTTTCGGTCAGTGGGAGCAGGGCAACAGAAAAACCCTGCTGGTACTGCCGACGGGAACGGGAAAGACCATCGTCTTTGCTAAAATTTCCGAGGATTGCGTTCGTGCGGGCGAACGCGTTCTCATACTGGCGCACCGCGGGGAGCTGCTGGAGCAGGCGGCAGACAAGATACTCACAGCCTGCGGGCTGCGCTGCGCGGTGGAAAAGGCGGAGGAAAGCTGCTTGAACTCATGGTGCAGAATAGTTGTCGGAAGCGTTCAGACGCTCATGCGGGATAGTCGTTTGTCGCGATTTGCCGAGGACCATTTCGATACGATTATAATTGACGAGGCGCATCATTCCATCTCGGACAGCTATCAGCGGATTCTGAATTATTTCGGAGAAGCAAAGGTGCTGGGCGTTACCGCTACGCCCGACCGCGGGGACATGAAAAATCTGGGACAAGTGTTCGACAGTCTTGCTTATGAATATACTCTGCCGCGGGCGATCCGCGAGGGTTACCTCTGCCCGATAAAAGCGCTGACGATACCGCTGAAGTTGGATCTGTCGGGAGTTTCGACACAGGCGGGAGATTTCAAGGCAAGCGACATAGACACCGCTCTCGATCCCTATTTATTCCAAATCGCGGAGGAAATGCTGAAAAACTGCTCACAAAGAAAAACGGTGGTGTTCCTGCCGCTGATAAAAACGTCGCAGAAGTTCCGCGATATACTTAATTCAAAGGGATTCCGCGCCGCGGAGGTAAACGGAAACAGCGAGGACAGAACGGAAATTCTCCGCGATTTTGAAAACGGAAAATACAACGTTCTGTGTAATTCCATGCTGCTCACGGAGGGCTGGGACTGCCCCTCGGTGGATTGCGTGGTGGTGCTCCGCCCGACAAAGGTGCGTTCGCTTTACTGCCAGATGGTAGGCAGAGGCACACGACTCTCTCAGAATAAAAAGGAACTTTTGCTATTGGATTTTCTGTGGCATACCGCGCGGCATGAGCTTTGCCGCCCCGCTCATCTTATTTGTGAGAATGAGGAAGTAGCGCGGCAAATGACAGAGAACATCTCGGAGGCGGGCTGCCCCGTGGATATCGAGCAGGCGGAAAAGACCGCTTCGGAGGACGTTGTGGCACAGCGTGAACAGGCTCTCGCAAAGCAGCTTGACGAGATGGAAAAGCGCAAGCGCAGCCTTGTCGATCCGCTCCAGTTTGAAATGTCCATCGGGGCGGAGGATTTGTCGGGATATGTGCCGGCTTTCGGCTGGGAGATGTCCCCGCCGTCGGACAGGCAGCTCGCGGCACTTGAAAAGTTCGGTATATATCCCAATGAGATTGAAAACGCAGGCAAGGCAAAGTTGCTGCTGACGCGGCTAAACAAGCGAAAGAACGAGGGGCTTTCCACTCCAAAGCAGATACGGC
>CAMWLH010000374.1 GCA_947175045.1 uncultured Clostridia bacterium
ACATTGCGTTGCTGTAACTTTTTCTACAAGCTGCGCTATTATGTCCTTGTTATATTATACAACACTCTTAAAAAAAAATCAACACATTTTGTAAAGTTTATCGTCATTTTTTAAAAATTGTTTTAAATGCGCTTGACAAAGGGGGGAATATATGGTATACTTAGTATCAATAAAGCATATAAGGAGGAGTTTATATGGAATCCTATATCGCGGGTCTTTCCATGCAGATGGCTATGTCCAACGCTCAGAACGCGCTTTCCGTGGGAATGCTGAAAAAGACGATGGACAGCGCCGAAGAGACTATGGAGATTATGACCGAAATGCTTGACGCGAATATGCCTTCCCCCGACGGACGGGGAACGGTGCTTGACGTTCGCGCATAAAAGCCTTTAAACTGCCCGAAAAGGGCAGTTTTTGGTTTTGGGGATCATTCGTTCCCATGTAAAAATCTTTACCAAAATTTTACGTTTTTCTTAACCGAAATCTTAACCGATATTGAATATAATATATATAATGACCGCAAAAGCCGACAATGCTATCAAAATAGTCTTACAATATTGAAACACGTATTGACAAAGCGGGCGAAAAGTCGTATAATAAAGTCGGTCGTACAAATAAGCCACAAAACTTCCAAAAACGAGGAATAAGAAAATGCCAATTAAAATAAATATGCTTTCAAGCGCGACAAACGTAAAAGGACAGGGCGTAGGCTCAATGTATATGGAGCAGGTCGGTCTGATAAAGGAAATGGCGGAGAGCTTCACGGTTTACGAGAACCGCGTTTTTCAGGCTCCCATCACGCATTATCACACGGTGGACTTCAAGTTTTTCCTCAGCAGACCTTTTCTCACCTCAAGGGGCGCAAGTGTAGGGTATGTACATATGCTGCCCGAATCCGTCGACGGCTCGCTGAAGCTGCCGTGGCCGGTAAAAAAAGCCTTTTACCGCTATATGATCTCATTCTATAAGGGCATGGATTTCCTTGTTACGGTAAACCCTTTTTTCGTAGACGTATTGAGCGACAAATACCACATTCCGCGCGAGCGTATAACCTATATACCGAATTTCGTTTCGGGTAAGGGATTTCACAGGGTATCCCCCGCAAAGCGGGCGGAGTTCCGCCAAAAATACAATATAGCTCCCGACGCCTTTGTGGTGATGAGCGCGGGGCAGATACAGGTGCGCAAGGGCGTTTTCGATTTCCTTAAGCTGGCGGAAATGCTGCCCGACATTACTTTTGTTTGGGCGGGCGGATTTTCCTTCGGAGCTATCACGGACGGCTACAAGGAAATGAAGTCGATCATTGAAAATCCTCCCCAAAATGTTATTTTTACGGGAATAATCGACAGGGAGTATATGAACGAGATATTCAATATCGCCGACGTAATGCTGCTCGCGTCCTATTCCGAGTTGTTCCCCGTTACCATTCTGGAGGGAATGTGCGTGAATCTCCCAATACTCCTCAGAGATCTGCCGATATACAAGGGCATTCTCGCAAATTATTATCTTAAAGCCGCCGACGTTGAGGGGTTTGCTGACGAGATACGGCGGCTCAAAAACGACGGTGAATACTATGCCGCCGCGAGTGCCATGTCCCAAAAAGGCAACGAGTTTTACTCCAAGGACAACGTGGAGAGAATGTGGCGGGACTTTTATATGCGGGTCTACAATGCTATCCCCGAAAGAAAGCGGAGAGCCTTGACCTCTCCCAAAAAGCTGCCCGCGGAAAAATAGCGGCGGCAGGCGTTTCGGAGCTTGAGGGGGGCGTAAATTGAAAAAGAAGAATATAATAAATCTTTTAATATGCGCCGCCGCTTTTATTTTTATGGCGGTATATATACTGTTTGTGGACGGGGTGGACAATCTTCTTACCTCAATAGCCAAAATGAAGGTGGGCTTCCTGCTGCTGGCGGTGGGACTTATGGTGGTCTACTGGCTTATGGAAGCGTGGGGACTGCACGCAGCGCTCAAGACGCTGCACCCGCGGCAGAAATTCCGAAAGACTTTGGTCGTGACGGTGCTTGGACAGTATTATAATTGTATCACGCCCTCCGCATCGGGGGGGCAGCCCATGCAGGCGTTTTACCTCACGCAGTTCGGCACGCCGCTTTCGGACGGAATGACGGCTCTGCTGAGCAAGTTTATCGTCTATCAGTTTGTGCTGATAGTGTATACGGGAGCGGTGCTGCTTATCCGTTTCAAAGCGTTTACGGGGCGATTCGCGCCGCTTATGATGATGGTCATATTCGGGTTTGTCATAAACGCGGTGGTTATCGTTCTGTTGCTTATGCTGGCGTTCTTTAAAGCGCCCGTTAAAAAGGTCGCCGTATGGGGAGTAAAGCTGCTCGGTAAGCTGCGGCTTATCAAGGCGGATAAGCTCGACGCGAAAACCGAGGAGATATCCGTGATCATTGAAAAATATCACAGCAATTTCTGCTTTATACGCACCAAGCCGCTGCTTATATTTAAAATGATATTGTATACCTTTGTGCAGCTTACCGCTTATTTTTCGGTGTCCTATATAATCTATCTGGGCTTCGGGCTATCGGAAACGGATTATTTCACCGTTTTGTCATGCCAGGCGTTTGTGATGTTGGTTTCGGCGGTAGTGCCACTTCCCGGGGCGGTCGGCGCGGCAGAGGGCAGTTATTCGCTGTTTTTTAAGGATATTTTTGCGGGCGGGGGGCACTCGTTCGTGGGGATTTCGGTGTTTATATGGAGATTTCTCACCTTTTATCTGCCTATTATAATGGGACTTGTCATCTCGCCGTTTCTTGGGAAAATGACGAAAAAAAGCGCTCCTGCGGCGGATAATACGGCATAACAAACGGACTGTTCAAACACAGTCCGTTTGTTATGTGGAAGGTTGTTAATATAAATGATAATTATGCTGGCACGCTAATTTTTTGTTAGATTTATTGTGTTGATTGTTTAATTTAA
>CAMWLH010000375.1 GCA_947175045.1 uncultured Clostridia bacterium
GTGCTGGATATGGACTGCGACGGCGTTCTTACAACAGCGGTCGGCAATATGGGCGACGTCCGCGAGGGTGAACGGCTCACGCTGTATGGCGATTACATAAATTCCCAGAAATACGGCAGGCAGTTCAAGGTGGAAATTTTTGAGCGCTCCATGCCCGAAAATGCCGCCGCTGTGCGCAAGTACCTCGGCTCGGGTGTGATATCGGGCATTGGTCCCGCCATGGCTAAGAGGATAGTGCAGGCGTTCGGCGACGATACTCTCGATATCCTTGAAAACCACGCGGAGCAGCTTTCCTCCATTAAGGGTATCTCCCCCGAAAGGGCAAGGGAGATCGGCAGGGATTTCCGCAATATAACGGGGCTGCGCAAGGCTATGACATTTTTTTCCAAGTATGGCATTCAGCCCGTTTACATCGCGGCGGTATGGAAAAAATTCGAGGGGTATACGATACAGGCGGTCACCGATAACCCTTACGTCCTTTGCGGGAGCGGCATTGAACTCCCCTTTCGGGACGCGGACAGGGTGGCGAAAGATCTGGGTCTGCCTATGGACAGCGACGAGCGCATTTCCGCGGGTATTCTGTGGACGATGCAGCTCGGGGCTATGAACGGTCACACCTGTCTGAGGGAAACCGAGCTTTCGGACAGGGTCGTGCGGGAGCTTGCTGTCGGCGAGCAGCAGTATTGGGACGCTCTCAAAATGACGGAGCAGCGCGGCGAGATCGTTATAACCGACCAATATGACGAGGTTTTTGTTTTTTTAAGGGAATATTATGATGCGGAATGTTTTATCGCGGAAAAGCTGGCGGAGATGATAAAGCGGGACGACTGCGGCGACAAGGATTATTCCGAGGAAATAGCGGGGATAGAGTGGACGGAGGGGATAACCTACGAGAAGCTCCAGCGCGAGGCTATAAACGGCTGCATGAACAATCATGTGTTCATTCTTACGGGGGGACCGGGAACGGGCAAGACCACCACGCTGAACGCGGTAATTCAGCTTTGCAGGCAGCGCGGGCAGAAGCTCAAGCTCGCAGCTCCCACGGGCAGAGCCGCAAAGCGCATGGCGGATCTAACGGGCGCTCCCGCACAGACGATTCACAGGCTGTTGGAGGTGGATTTCGCGGGAGGGGGCGGCTCCTTCCGCAGAAACGAGGAGAACCCGCTGAGCTGCGACGTGCTGATAATCGACGAAATGTCGATGGTGGACACGCTGCTGATGGCTTCGCTGCTGAGAGCGGTCAAGGGTAAGACCCGTCTGGTGCTGGTGGGGGACAGCAATCAGCTCCCCTCGGTGGGGGCGGGGAATATCCTGCGCGACCTGATAGCGGGCGGGAGAGTCCCCATGGTGGAGCTTAAGGAGATATTCCGCCAGGCGGCGGAGAGCCTTATCGTCACCAACGCTCACAGGATAGTGCGTGGGGAATACCCCGTGCTGAACGACAGGACGAAGGATTTCTTCTTTATGCCCTCGGACAGCGAGGAGAACACAATGCGGTTGGTCATAGAGCTCTGCAAGACCAGACTGCCGCGGACTTACGGATTTGACGCGCTGGAGGATATCCAGGTGCTATGCCCCTCGAAAATGGGGAAGATAGGCACGGAAAATCTAAACGGGGAGCTCCAGCTCGCGCTTAATCCCCCCTCGAAAAACAAGCAGGAGATAAAATACATCAACGCGCTTTTCCGCGACGGCGACAAGATAATGCAGACAAAGAACGACTACGATGTGGAGTGGCGCAGGGACGCGGAAAAATCCCATGGTATATTTAACGGGGATATCGGCAGGATACGCCGTGCGGACAAGCTCAACAATGTCTGCGAGATGGATTTCGACGGGCGGATAGCGAGCTACGACGCGGAAATGCTCAAGCGGATAACCCACGCCTACGCGGTCACTATCCACAAGAGCCAGGGCAGCGAGTATCCCGCGGTCATAATCCCGCTGCCAAACGGAATGGATATGCTTTCCTACCGCAATTTGTTATACACAGCGGTGACAAGGGCAAAAAAAATACTGATAGTTATCGGGTCGGTATCGAAGGTTTACAGCATGGTGGACAACGACCGCCGCACCCTGAGGTACTCCTGCCTTAAAACTATGCTGGAGGATCAATTTGTATAGGAAGTGGGAGCTGCTGCGGGCGGCGGCTTCGCTGGTGACGCCCAACCGCTGTCCGTTCTGCGACAAGGCGATAGGAGCGTTCGAGTATATGCATGAGCGGTGTCTGGAAAAGCTCCCGCGCATTACGGAGCGCGTGGCGATCCCGAAAAATATCGAGGAGCTTTACGCTTGCTGTTGGTATGACGGAGCGGCTCAGGACGCGGTCCTGCGGCTTAAAGAGGGGTGCTATATCCACGCGGCGCAGGCGTTCGCGCCAATAATGCTGGAGGTTATCGGCGGCGCGGTCAAAAATGCGGATATGATCACCGCCGTGCCGAGCGATCTGTATTCAAAGGTAAAACGGGGCTATGTTCCCGCGGAGGCTATCGCTAAGGAGATATCCCGCCGCTGCGGGGTAAGGTTCGCGGTCACGCTCAGCACGGACAAGCGCTCGGAGCAGAAGCGGCTCAATGCCCGCGAACGCGCGGAGAATGTCAAGGGAGCTTTCGAGCTTGTTGACAAAGAGTTGATACATGGCAAGAATATACTGTTGGTTGATGATATCTGCACTACGGGCAGCACGCTTTCCGAGTGCGCGGAGGTGCTGAAAGAAAACGGAGCCGCTCGGGTGAGCGGGGCGGTGTTTGCCGTAACGCCGTTGGAACGGTAAACCTCGAGTTGTTTTGCCGGTGAATAATACTTTGGGTAATGTGGATGTTAAGGGATACTTGATTTTTTAGGGGAATGATGGTATAATAAACGCAAGCGTTTATTATACCGCTATGTCCATGCGCATACGTTCGCTTTCGGCTCACTCCGCGCAGTAAT
>CAMWLH010000376.1 GCA_947175045.1 uncultured Clostridia bacterium
CGGCATCATCGGCGAGTACGTCAATATAACCTAGGTCGATGAATGCGATGAAGATGTGGATATGTGAATGGGATCAATGATTGAGGTCGTTCGGCGCGAGGCAGTTTATCTGTGGTATTACTTCGATTTGCAGCTTCGTCAGATACTGCCCTATTTTCTGCTGGGCATTTTACTCGGCTCAATAATATCGGTATTTATAAAGGATAAAATTCACGGAGCGTTCCGCGCGCTCGGAAATAAAAAGCTCGGATTTCTCGGAATAATCGCCGCGAGTATTCTCGGAATAGCCTCGCCGCTTTGTATGTACGGCACGATACCGCTTGCGGCTTCGTTCTCAAAAAGCGGTATCCGTGACGATTGGCTTGCAGCGTTTATGATGAGCTCGATATTATTAAATCCTCAGCTTATCATTTACAGTACCGCGCTTGGAGGTACGGCGCTCGCTATTCGCGTGATCTCATGTTTTCTGTGCGGAATTACCTCGGGAGCTCTGGTGCGGATATTTTATAAAGACAAGCCGTTTTTCAACTTTTCGGGATTTGACGAGCCGAAAAGCCGCGATACCCACCCGAATTTATTTATAAGGCTGTTGAAAAATATCGGACGGAATTTTAAGGCTACCGCGCTGTGGTTTCTCATCGGAGTTGCTCTGTCCGCGCTGTTTCAGAGATATGTCCCCGCAGAATTTATAAGCGGACTTTTCGGCGATAACGAGGGCTTCGGCGTGCTTATAGCGGCGACTATCGGAGTTCCGTTCTACGCGTGCGGCGGAGGAACCATCCCGTTATTGATACAATGGCTCGCCGACGGCATGAGTATGGGCAGCGCCGCCGCGTTTATGATAACGGGGCCCGCGACCAAGATCACCAATCTCGGTGCGCTGAAGATCGTGCTCGGTATCAAACGTTTTCTGCTGTACCTTGCGTTTGTAATGCTGTTTTCGTTAGTTACCGGGGTTCTTGTAAACCTCGTAATTTAAATAACTTTGAAAAGGAGAAATTTATCATGGCAAACACAACAATTTTGAAAAGTGCAGCTAAGCCGCGTCTGTCCGTCAAAGTGCAGACTATCGCGACAATTGCGGCAATTGTCGGAGCTGTTGCAGTTCCGCAGCTCTTTCACGCGCTCGGCGCGGTATCGGGACTTGGGACGTCGCTTGGTGAAGCGTTTTTACCTATGCATTTGCCGATAATTTTAGTCGGACTGTTGGCGGGACCGTATGCGGGAGCTATCGCAGGACTGCTCGGACCGCTTGCGAGCTTTGCGATCTCACATATGCCCGGCGAGGTAATGCTGCCGTTTATGATGATCGAGTTGTGCGCTTATGGATTGTTTGCGGGATTGCTCCGTAATGTGAAGCTGCCCACTATTGTTAAGGTGCTGGCGGTTCAGGTAGGCGGAAGAGCGGTTCGCGCGGCGGCGATACTTATCTCCGTTTACGGGCTTGGAAACGAGCGCGTGAATGTCGCAACTATCTGGATGAGCATTGCTACGGGACTATTCGGACTTGCACTACAGTGGGCGCTGATACCTCTGATTGTTTACAGAGTAGAAAATCTCAAAAAGCATGAAAACTGATCTCAGTAAAGCGGCGGAAATACTAAAAAGCGGAGAATATACCTGCGTTCTGTGTAAGGGAGAAGAAACGGTCACTTACACAGAACGCGGTGTAAAGCCGCTGCTTGACCTGTTGGACAGCGAAAAAGGTCTGAATGGCTTTTCCCCTGCTGACAAAGTGGTGGGCAAGGCTGCGGCGTTTCTGTACATACTCCTTGAAGTAAAGACTGTATACGCCCCTGTTATGAGCCTGTCCGCCATTCATTTGTTTGAGGCTAATGGAGTATTTTTTCGGTATGACGTCTCTGTCGAGAATATCATTAACCGTTCGGGTACGGGAATATGTCCTATGGAGGAAGCTGTTAAAGAATTGTCTGTTCCGGAAGAAGCATTAAAAGCAATTCGAAAGCGTTTGTCTGAACTGCAATCTCGGAGTGCATAAAAGGATGTGATAATATCGGACGTATCTTAGTGATAGAGTTTAAAGATCAGGATTCATCTATGTTTGATGAGATAATGGCTACATTAAAACGCTATCCGGACATTGACCATTTGCGGTTAAATGAAGAAACGGTATTATCATTACCGGAACTCGAAATAAACCTTGATCGCCGAAAGGCTTACTACAACCAAAAGGAAATAATTCTGACTGTAAAAGAATATGAGATACTATGTTTACTTTGCAAAAATATAGGGCGAGTATTGACTTACGAACAGATATATCAGGCCATTTGGGGTGCAGATGCTTTGGGCAACGAGAAAAGAGCAATCGGTTTTCATGTGCGCAATCTCAGGAAAAAGATATTCTCCGTTATCCCATCCTCATCACTCACAATAGAAAACATTAGAGAAGTCGGTTATCGCATAAAAAAAGCTGCTTGGATATAAAAAGGGCGATAATGGTCTCCCCGAAATCATACCCGAGGAAGCGGAGATCGTAAAAGATATCTTCCGCAGCTACCTTGACGGAATGAGCCTTAAGCAGATCGCCGATTCGCTCAACTCCCGAGGTGTAAAAACTAAGCACAAGCGAACCACATGGCATTCCGAGATCGTCAAAAGCATTCTTGTAAACGAGAAATATACGGGCGACGCGCTCCTGCAAAAGTCCTATATAACCGACTGCATTACCAAAAAGAGCCGCAAGAACAATGGTGAACTGCCAATGTATCTGGTCAAGGATCATCACGAGCCGATTATATCCCGAGCGGATTTCAACCGAGTTCAAGAGGAAATGGCAAGGCGGTCGGCGAAACGGTCGATAGCCGATAATGAAATCTCTTCGGGAATTTATCGAAACCGAGAAAGCCAAGCAGTCAGCATCGCAGCAGAACTCCGCGGAACTTGACATGATACTGGAACGGCTCGAAAAC
>CAMWLH010000377.1 GCA_947175045.1 uncultured Clostridia bacterium
GAGCGGTACCTCGGACGCGAGCGCGGAGTTCGTGGGCGAGATACGGGCTATTCTGGATAAGAACGAAGTCATCTGGCAGACGGGCGAGCTCGGCAAGATAGATATCGGCGGCGGCGGTACAGTTGCGGCATATATCGCTAATCTGGACGTGGACACTATCGATGTGGGAGTTCCCGTGCTGTCTATGCACGCTCCCTACGAGATAACCGCGAAAACGGATATTTACGCGGCTTATAAGGCGTTCAAGGCGTTTATAGGATAAAAATTTTATACAAGCCGTTGCTATAATTCACCCTTTTGCCCGCATAAACATATTATGCGGGAAGAGGTGATTTTCATGGTATCGCGAAAAAAAAGCTTTGGGAAGCGGCTGGGCACAAAGCTGATAGCGCTGGCGCTGATATTGCTTGGGCTGTTTTTTCTTGCCGATTTGAGGTTCAGACCGATCATCGAAACGGTCAACGCCTACGAGTGCCACTCGGCGGTGACGAATATCATCAACGTTGCGGTCATGTCGGAGCTGGAGCGCGAGGGCGCGGACTACTCACGGCTTGTTAATCTTACCACCAATGCCGAGGGTGAGATCATCTCGCTTGAAAGCAACGTGATGAGCATAAACAGGCTTAAAACGGGTGTCTCAAGCAGGATAGAGCGGGAACTGGAGCGGATATCGGCTATCGGGATAGATATCCCCATAGGTACGCTTGTAGGCATCGAGCTGCTCCACGGCAGGGGCTTTTCGGTGGGAATGAGCGTTCAGCCGCTCGGCTACGCCACCACCACTATAATAAGTGAGTTCACCCAGGCCGGGATAAACCAGACCCTGCACCGCATAGTGATACAGATCGACGCGGAGGTCGACGCGGTGATACCCGGGTATTCCGCGCGAGTTCCCGTTTCCACCTCTATTGTAGCGGCTGAAACGATCATAGTTGGGAGAGTTCCCGAGGCGTACACTCACGTTGTCACCACATCGGAGGATCTTGTCGGCTCACTTGAGGACTACGGAGCTACATTATGATCTCTTTAGGAGGAAGTTTTGGATATTAACAAAGCAAAAGAACGCGTTGAGGCGCTCCGCGGCGAAATAGAGCGTCACAACCATAATTATTACGATCTTGACGCGCCAACCATTGAGGACGACGAGTACGACGCGTTAATGAGGGAGCTGCGCGGGCTGGAGCAGGAATTCCCCGAGCTTCTAACGCCCGATTCACCCTCGCAGCGCGTGGGCGGAACGGCGCTGAACACCTTTGAAAAGGTGACACACGCGGTGCAGATGGGCAGTCTTCAGGACGTTTTCAGCGTATCCGAGGTGGAGGAGTTTGTAAACCGCGTCGGAGAGCAGGGGGCTGAGGAGTTTGTGGTTGAACCAAAGATCGACGGTCTTTCGGTTTCACTGGAGTATGAAAACGGCGTTTTCGTGAGAGGCTCTACCCGCGGCGACGGCTTTGTCGGAGAGGATATCACGCAGAATTTAAAGACTATCCGCTCAATACCGCTGAAGCTCGCAAAAGAGCTCCCCTTTATAGAAGTCCGCGGAGAGGTCTATATGCCGAGAGCGAGCTTTGCCGCGCTGTGCGAGGAGCAGGAGAAAAACGGCGAGCCGCTCCCCAAAAACCCGCGGAACGCCGCGGCGGGCTCTTTAAGGCAAAAGGACAGCCGCGTTACCGCCTCGCGAAAGCTTGACATATTCTGCTTCAATATTCAGCGTGTCGAGATGGATGAGGAGCTTACGGAGCACTCGCAGTCGCTTGAATTTATACATGATCTCGGTTTCAAGGTCATTCCCGATTTTAAAGTGTGCAAAAGCGCCGGAGAGGTTCTGGAGCGCATTAAACAAATCGGTGAAATGCGGCGCTCGCTGCCCTTCGATATAGACGGCGCGGTGGTCAAGGTGAATAATTTCGCGGCGCGTCTGGATATCGGCTCTACCACCAAAGTACCCAAATGGGCGGTAGCGTTCAAATATCCCCCCGAGGAAAAGGAGACCACTCTGCGCGAGATAGAGGTAAACGTCGGAAGAACAGGCGCTCTTACCCCCGTGGCGATATTCGACCCCGTGGAGCTGGCGGGAACTACCGTTTCCCGTGCTGTGCTGCATAATCAGGATATCATAACCGATAAGGATATACGGGTAGGGGACAGGATAGTGGTGCGCAAGGCGGGGGATATTATCCCCGAGGTGGTGCGCTCCGTTTCTCACGCGGAGGGCTCGCAGCCCTATTTTATCCCCGATATCTGCCCGATATGCGGTGCAAAGGCGGTCAGAGACGAGGACGAAGCGGTGATACGCTGCCGCAACATAGACTGCCCCGCTCAGCTTCTGCGCTCGATAGAGCACTTTGCCTCGCGCAACGCCATGAACATAGACGGCCTGGGAGAAGCTATCGTGGAGCAGCTTGTGAGCGAGGGTCTGGTGCATACCGTCGCAGACCTCTACACGCTGACAAAGCAAGACTTGACGGCACTGGAGCGGTTCGGCGAGAAATCGGCTGAAAATCTTCTTGCTTCAATAGAAAAATCAAAGTCCAACGAGCTTAACAGACTGGTCTTCGCGCTGGGTATAAGGGGTATCGGGCAGCGCTCCGCAACGCTGCTATGTGAAAAATTCGGCGATATGGATGGTATCATGGAGGCGGACAGCCTTACTATCTCCGCCATAGACGGCTTCGGGGATATTCTGGCGGACAATGTCTACAACGCGATGCGCGAGCCGCATATGATTGCGCTGATAGAGCGGCTGAAATCGCTCGGGCTTAATATGACTTATTCCGACGTCAAGGTCTCGGACAAGTTCGCGGGGCTTACCTTTGTGCTTACGGGAACTCTCCCAACGCTGAAAAGGGAGCAGGCTAAGGAAATGCTTGAAAAGCGCGGCGGCAAGTGCAGCGGTTCTGTTTCCAAAAAGACAAGCTATG
>CAMWLH010000378.1 GCA_947175045.1 uncultured Clostridia bacterium
GTCCTCGCCGATCCCGAAAGTCATTCCGTTTTCCTTTGCCAACTGAATAATGGTAGCACCTGTAACGGGATTTAAATTGCCGTTGAAGCTCTCCCACTTTTTCTCGCATTCCCCCGCGTGATAGCGGGAATCGTTCCTGCTCCATTCGTCCCATACGCTTAACGGCAAGCCCTCGTATTTGAGCGCCATTCCAACGTTTACCCATGTCTGATAGTCCAGCGACGCGGGGCTTATGTAACTTAATGCTTCTACTATTTTTTGTCCCATCTATCCTCCCTATTTTAATTTGAATTTTCCGCACCGAGAAAACTTGCATAGCAAGTTTTCTCTAGCCCTTTGTGCAGTCATCTCTGCGCTTCGCTCCGTGCTGACTGCACAAAGGCTTGCGGAAAATTACTGCGTTGACGATGTGTTGATCTATGTGAACGTTGCTTCGATCTGCTTTTAAAATGTCCCCGCTGTCCATGCGGGCTTTTCGGGAGTTTTGGGTAACTCCGCGGTAGCGCCGTCCTCAATAATTATGCTGCACTCGCCGCCGGTGCTTACGCGGGTCGCGATTACCTGCAAGCCCTCGTTCTCCAGCCACTGCCCGAATTCCCTAAGCGTATCCCCATCCATCTGTTCAAGCTTATCCAGCAGCACAAAGCCGCATTTGGGATTCAGCCGCCTTACTATCGCGGTCGCGACCCGAAGCTGCTCAGAACTGCTCATGCAGTCCCATTTCGCGCCGTTGTACATAAGTTCGCCGCCCTCTACCGACAGTCCCTCAAGCGGCAGATCCGCACCGTCCAGAAGCTCCCTGCGCTCCTTTCGCAACGTTTCAATTTCTTCTGTGAGCTGTTCATACTGCTGCCTGAAATCCTCCGCCTCGATATCCGCCCTCTCCCTGTCCAGATTGGAGCGTATCCGTGCGTTTGCTTCCTCGATCTCCGAGATGTTTTTTTCTATTTCCGCAGTGCTTTCGTCCCTTAAATTCTCAGCGGACTTCCTCGCTGTTTCCAGATCCTCCGATAGCCTTTTTAGCCTTGCACTCAGCTTTTCCATCTCGTCGGAAACCTCATTATATTCCCGCTCGATCTGCGCAAGGTTTTCCCGCTTGCGGGCGTTTTCGCCGTTTTTAGCGAGTATCTCCTGCTGCTTCAATATCAGATCCGACACCGAAAACGGCTCGCTTGGAAGCCCGGCATAAATTGGCAGCTCCTTTGCGTATTTTGCCTTCTGATCGGCGATCCTTCCAATCTCCAAGCGGCGGTTGTAGAGGGTCTGCTCCTCTCTTTCCAGCCGGTGAAGCTCGTCACCCACGCCGATAATCTTCAGCAGTGTATCCGCTTTCTCCTTGCTGCTTGCCGACATGAATTTCGGCAGGTCAAGCGCCAGAGCTTCAACAAATTCGTTAAGCAGCTGCTGACCTCCCTTGTTTCCGTTCGGGTCGATAACCTTAAGCCGCGAGCTGTCCCCCGACCGCTCCACGATCAGACCGTTTGACAGCTCCACCCGAAGCCGTGGGGGTATAACAGAGCCCTCCCGCTTTGGTCCGGACGGCTTGAATCTGTCGCCGCCCAGCGCCCACGCTATCGCGTCCAGAACGGAGGTTTTCCCCTGTCCGTTACGCCCGCCTATCACCGTCAGACCGCTTTCCGCAGGGGACAGCGTTACCGCCTTGACGCGCTTTACGTTTTCTATTTCAAGTGAATTTATCTTGACCATATCCGTTCGTCCTTTCCGTTTCTAAAAGGGATATTCGTTGCTTCTAAGCTCGGTAATCAACTTGTAAACCTGCTCCCACGCGCCGATAAGAACGCCCTCAATAAACTCCATCGGGTAGTTCTTTATCGGCATGTCCTCGGGGAAATAATTCTTCATTGCGACCGCTGCGCGAATTTCGCACTCTGCCACATGATTTGCCGTCATTAGGTCAACCAGCGCTTTTGGCAGTCCGTCGTTGTCGGAGGGAGCCGACGCAGGAGGATTTGCGGGGACTGTTTGAGGCGTGTAACCCGACTGAGAGACAGGCGGCGTTTGCTGAACAGGAGCGGCGGTCTGCGAGACAGGCTCTGTCTGCGGGACAGGTTCTGTCTGCTCGATAATACCCCTGATCTGCTCATAATCCATGACTATTTCATCGGGCAGTCCATAGCGATTTTTCGCGTCCCAGCAGGGGTGATGCGAGGTATACATTACCCGTTTTCCACCCTGCGCCTTATGCTTTTTCCCGTCCTTATCCGCTGCTACCGAGAGCGTTTTGTAATTCGCGAAAAGCACCATATCCGCCCACTCCTTCACAAGAGGCGAAATAAGATTAGTGGTCTTTTTTCCGAGCTTAAGCTCCCACCGGTCATATCCGCCCATCTCGTCGGGCTGCTCGAATTTCCGAATGATCGCGTGAGCTGTCAGCACAATATTTATCCCCGCCTCGCCCACTTCATTCAGCTTGTTCAGAAACTTTCCGAATTCTTCCTTTTCGTACATATACCCGTTTCCGTACCCGAAATCTTCAATACCCTTTTTGCCGTGAGCCGCGCACACTGCTTCAATGCACATAGCCTCCGCCCAGTCCGCCGTGTCGATTATCAGCGTTTTGCAGGGGCGCTCCGCCTTGACATAATCTACCTGCTGCTTGAGCATTACCCACGACGTGGGCTTGTCAAAACGAGCCACATCAAGCTCCTTTGTGCTGCCTTCGGTGTCTATAAAAATCGGGTCGGGGAATTTCGCCGCAAACGTCGATTTGCCTATTCCCTCGGGACCGTATATTACAACCTTTTTCGCCGAAGCGATTTTTCCTCTTGTTATGTTCATTGAATTATCCTCCAAATTCATTATTGTCGGGCTTGTATTCCTGAGGGTTTATCGAATAGGGTATACGCCAGCCGTTTGCTTGTATACGGGATATCATTTTGTGCGCCGCTTCAAACGTCC
>CAMWLH010000379.1 GCA_947175045.1 uncultured Clostridia bacterium
GATCTGCGTGTCTGCTGGTGTCTCCGCGAGACAATGAGGACTTACCGCTAAAGCTCGCGGAAGTCCTTGCGGAGGCGGCGGAAATGAAAAACTGCCTGTTTGTGTTCTCGATAGATTTTTCCCACTATCTCACACCGCAGGAGGCGGATATCCATGACGGCGAGACCCTTGAAGCGGTGCTGTCGGGCGATACAGCGACCATAGAGCGTATGACAGACGACAATGTGGACTCCCCCTACTGTCTTAGCACATACGTCAGATTAACGGAAATGCTGGACGGCGAAATTACCGCCGCGGACAACAGCAACACCGCCAAGGTGCGTGAGATACCTTACAGCGGCTCGCTTTTCCCCGAGGGTGTAACCAGTTATTTTGTGTACATTTCCTCAAAATAGTTTACCGCAAACCGAAAAATCCTCCGACTTCATTCTGAAGATCGGAGGATTTTTTCAGTAAAATACAACTGTGTTTTTATAGTTGAATACTATACTTTATTTTTGCTGTCTCCCGCAAAAAAAGCATAAACCATTTTATTGAAGCCTTCACAGAGATAAGCCGCGTGTCCCTCGTTAGGAAAGATGTAAAACTCGCAGCCGATTTTATCTGCCAGTTCCTTAGCTCCCTCGGGAGTCGTTATATTGTTATGCTCCGCGCCGAGTACCAGCGTGGGGCATTTAATCTTTTTCAGAATGTCGTAGCTGTTCCGTTATCTCAGTATTGTGCTGGTACCGCAGCGCTGCTCTGCGTAGCTCTATCGTCTCGGAATAAGAAATTTCATATTCAGTGGGATGTGTAAAAAACACTGAATGCCCCGTTTATCCGATCACTTTTTAAGCAGCTCAAAAAATTCTTCCTCAGGCATAGGTTTTGCGTAGTAATATCCTTGTACCTGATCGCAGCCTATGCTCCTCAGAAGCTCGACCTGTTCCTTTGTTTCAACGCCCTCCGCAAGAACGGTTATATTCAGATCCGACGCCATTTGCAGAATGTGTTCAAGAATATTCCGCCCCTTGTCCGAGGTCATCATATTCTCAATAAAACGTTTATCGAGCTTTATAACGTCAAAGGGTGATTCGAGCAGGACATTCAGCGACGAATATCCGCTTCCGAAATCGTCCATAAGCAGCGTAAAACCGCTTTCCTTGAGCAGGGCGGTCTGCCTGCTGATATAAAGATCATCTGCGGTTTCGGTTATTTCAAGCTCCAGCAGTTTCCCCGAAATACCCGACGATCTCACCATATCGGAAAGAATCTGCGGACATTCATCTCCTCTGAGATGAACTCTCGATACATTTACCGAGATCGGGCAGGAATCTATACCCGCGTCAAGGCATTTTCGTATGAACATACAAGCTCTGTTCCATATATAATGATCTACCTGTATGATGGAGCCGTTTTCCTCAATGATAGGTATAAACTGATCGGGATATATCATGCCCCTTTCGGGGTTGATCCACCTTACAAGAGCTTCCGCGCCGATGATCTTATTACGGGAAATGCTGTACTTGGGCTGCAGGTACATGGAAAGCTGCTGTTCGTCGATAGCCCTCCAAAGGTTTTCCTCGATGAATTTGATGTTGTACAGCGAATCCTTAAATTGCTCCTTGTAAAAAACTATATTGGAGAACGCGCCCGCCTTTGCGGTACGTCTTGCCATAGCAGCTCTGTCCTCCATGCGCCGCAGCTCCATGGTCTTGTCTTCGGGAATATATACTCCGTATGAAAATCTGAGAGTTACATTTTTGTATACGGAGAGAAGCTCATCAAGCCCGTTTATAAACCGTCTTGGATAGTCGGCGTCGGGAGATTCGGTGACTACCATAAATACGTCGCTGCGCAGATTTAGGTAGTATTGTTTATCGTTACAGTAATTCCTTAATGTGTGAACGATATGATCCAGCACCTCGTTTCCGAATTTTTCGCCGTAAAGATCGTTGATAATCTTAAATCGGCGGATATCGAACTGAATGAAAGCGACCTTATCAGCGGTGCCGAGAAGCGATAAAACGTTGCGGCGGAACTTATTGGAGCGCCCCATGCGCTTGACCATAGTCTGGATATCGTCGTTTTCGGGCAGATCCTCAAAATCTATTGACGAGCTGGCGTTGTCGATTATGTAGTCGGCTGTCATCTCCTCAAGAATATCTATGCTTGTCTCTAAAGCAGAGGGACATCTTTTTAAAATAAGCCCCTCCTTGCGTATCTCCGCCATTTCGTCGGGTACGGATATGTCCTTTCCCAGAATATCCCGGCAGTTCACCTTTCCGTTCATTTCTTCGGAGAAGCGTCGAATAAACTCTTCTGTTTTCCTGTTTCCGTAAACTTCCTGTTCGGTATCGCTTGCATTATAGAAGCCGAAGGTCATACCGAGGACAAGAAGCCCCGCTGTAATACACCCGCAGGTATTTCCGCAGCGCATACCTCCTCCGAAGCAGGTGCTTATTTTGAACGCTGTTTTCAGATCAAGTCCGAAATCGGTGGCAAAAGCGCCAAAGAGAGCTTGTGTGCAATGATACTTTTCATCCAGAAGCTTGATCGCTTTTTCCTTATGAGTCATAATGATCCCCCGAACAGTTGAAAATTTTACCGGATAAAATATTCTGCACTTTAATTTTATCATAAAATACGTAAAATGTCAAGGGATATTTAAACAGCACTGCCCACGCTGTCTTTTCACGGAAATCCCACACCTTTATGCGGCAACAGTGCTGTTTCCGCTTGTGCTGTACGATTATTTTCAGTCGTTGACTAAGCACAATTGCGAGCCGAAACAGAGTTTGCCGCCAAAACTGTGTCAGCTCGACACCTCGCCCCCCATGAGCTGAGCCATGATGAACATTGCCGCATGATCAGCGGTAATGGAAAAAGCAGTCGGCATTCAAATTTAAGCGGAATCCCCGTACTTGGTTTGGATTTA
>CAMWLH010000380.1 GCA_947175045.1 uncultured Clostridia bacterium
GGGCAGCGTTACCAAAACTGTTTCCTTTGAGGTATCCGCGGAGGAAACGGACGGCAAAATAGATATGGACCAATTCAAGGCGGACACGGTTGACGCACTCAATAAGTCGCTTCAGGAGGATTTCGGATATTCCGGAAAGAGCGGCGCGGGAGTTCAGGGCGCGGTGGACGCGGACGGCAAGGAATGGTTTATCCAGGGCAAGCTGAACGCCGACGGGAAAATCGAGTTCGACGTCGGCGGTAACGCGATCGCATCCATTACCGAAAAAACCGGCAACTTTGGTCTGGCGCAGCCCGCAAGCAAGGTGGCAATTGCGGCGCAGAGCGCCGTAACGGGAGAAAACACCATTGCCATAGAGGTGGATGGTGTTACAAAGAGCGTGTCTTTCAACGGCTTTGCTTCAACTTTCTTCGACAGTAAGGACGAAGCGGGCAACGAGTCTATTCTTACCTTGTATAACAACCTTAAGCTGGAAGCTTACAGGAAAGAGAATAATCTCACAAGCGCGGATAAGGTCTCGCAGGAGGAGCTGGACAAATTCGCCTATACCAGCACACAGGCCGCTAAGGACTACAACTCCAATCAGATAGTTCTTAAGGCGAACGCCGCATTCAGATCCGAGGGAATCACTTTCAATATTGACAAGTCATATATGACCGCTACCAAGGACGGCGAGAACGTGGATCTGGCGGTAACGGCTACATCCGGCGGTACGCTCAGTCTGACAAAGGGCAGGGCTTCCAACAAATACAGCGGCTCTACCAGGCTCTCCGAAATGGGAATTACCGGCAACGGCGAGGAGGGCGAATTTACCTTCAAGATCAATGGCAAGGAGATAAGCGTTGACAGAGAGGGTACCATAAACGATCTTATTACTGCCGTGAAAAAGAGCGGTGCGGGAGTTACCCTGACATTCTCCAATCTCTCGAATAAATTCGAGATAACCGCCAACGACCTCGGAAACGGCGGAACTATCAACATCGAGGGCAACGATATCACCAAGGCGCTCGGTCTTACAGACGACAACGGAGACACCATAGGTTTCACCGCAGGTCAGAACGCGATAATAAACATAAACGGTCAGGAGATATATCACAATTCCAACGATTTTACCGTTGACGGAACCACTTTCAGCTTTGACGAAACCGTTACGCTGGGCGAGGTGTATAACGTAGGCATAGAAAAGAGCTATGACGACGTAAAGCAGACCATCAAGGATTTTGTCAATGATTACAACCAGCTTATCGACGACGTATACAACCACATCGGCACCGCGCGTAAGAAGGACAGCAATGACAACTACTATGAGCCTCTTACCGATGAGGAGAAGGAGGCAATGACCACCGAGCAGATCGAAAAGTGGGAGGAAGCCGCAAAAGCGGGCGTAATCTATAACGATTCCACCATTTCCAGCGTTATGTCCCAGATACGCACAGCGCTTTACAACAGCGTAACGCTGGACGACGGAACGCGCTTTGGTCTGTTTAGTATGGGAATTAAGACTTCGTCCGACTATACCGCTCACGGAAAGCTTGAAATTGATGAGGACGCCTTTGATGCTGCCTTCGAGAATAATCCCGAGGCAATTGAAAAGCTGTTCACCGACAGCGAAAACGGCATTATGCAGAAGGTGAATACCGTTTTCGACAACGCTGTAAGAACAAACAGCCAAAATCCCGGCTCGCTTGTGCGCAAGGCGGGTCTTGCGACGGGTCTTACCGCCACCAAGAATACCATGTACAACGAGATGCAGACCATCACAAACCGCATCAAGCAGCTGCAGGAGAAGTATACCGCCAAGGAGGAATACTGGTGGAAGGTATTCACAAATCTGGAATCCGCTATGTCTGACCTCAACTCTCAGAGCAACTACCTTGCAAGCTATCTGGGAACCGGTTCTAACTGATAATCGGAGGAAGGAGAGGGAGAGTTATGGTAAATCCCTATTCGGCATATAAAAAGTCATCCGTTTCCACGATGACCCCCGTTGAGGTTGTCATAAAGCTTTATGCGGAAATTGAACGCCAGCTTGCTATCGGCGTAAGCTGTATCGAGGAAAAGAAGGACAACGCCAAGGCAAATGAGGCTTTCCTTAAGGCTCAGGAGTGCATTTCGGCGCTTCGGGAGTCGCTGGATATGTCTATTCCCATTTCCAATAATCTTGAGCAGCTTTATGTTTTCTTTTACAAGGAAATGATAAACGCCAATATTCATAAGGACTGCACCGAAATAAAAAAGATAATCCCCATGATAGCCGATCTGCGCGATGCTTTTACACAGATAAGCCAGATGACCAAGGAGGAGATTGAGGCGCAGGAAAAGGGCAAGAAATAGCCAATCTGCCGCTTGAATAAAACGCGGCGCGGAGATAGAATTTGGGGCGCTTTCTCCCATTTGGGAGGAGACACCGCATAATCGGTAACATATTTATCGGAAACCTATATAATATACAAAAGATTAGCAGGTGTGAAGGGGGGATTTACTATGGCAGAGCTGTACGGCTGTGATAGAGTAATTGAGATAATGGAGCAGATTTTGCAGACGCTTCAGACATACGAAAAGGAAACGGATACCATGGTAAACGCCGACCTTGAAACGCTTCAGCGTGGTCTGATAGCGCGCAACGAGCTTATTGAAACGCTTGATATGCTCAAGGACGACTTGGACGGAGCGGTCGAATACGAAATGGGTGAGGAGCGCGATCTGCTGAAAAACCTTGTAAGAGGCAGCTATGTTTCGGTGGTGCTGGACGATCCCCACAGGAGAGTGCAGCGGCTCCAGAGAGATATTTCCGTTGCCAAGCAGCGCATTCTGGACAAGGACAGGGTCATCTCCGAGCAGTTCAGAAATCAGCATCAGGACTCCCGCAAGGAGTTGGAGCAGCTTCGGCAGACAAAGCAGAAGATCGGCTACTAC
>CAMWLH010000381.1 GCA_947175045.1 uncultured Clostridia bacterium
GGTGCGTATACGCGAAAAACGTCAGGCTCGACTTGATATCGGAATGTTTTGTTCTTACTTAACCCAAAATCGATGATAACGACAACGAGATGTTGCCCGAATTTGCCGTGCAGAATAATCTTGAATTTGTTTATCGTGATGAAATTCCCCAAGATGTTATTGCGGCGGCAGTTGATTAAGATGAGGTTATTTCCGGCAAAAAGCTGCTAAAGTTAAAGTATTATGATGAACATGACCGCTTTATGGATATAGAAGGGTAAGTTTATGAAGGTAATCAACGAAGCCGCAGACAAATTCAAGGACAAGCAAGCTGAGGTTTTTGAGGCTTTGCTTGACCTGTTGCGGCTGATAAACGAGCAGGAGAGTTCCATGTTCGAAAAGGACTGCGAAATCCGCGGTCGAGGCAAGGAACTGTCAGCCGAGGAAGAAAAAAACGAACGCGACCTAATGTGGGAGAATTATCGCTCGAACGTCAAAAATATCGTTGAGGGTCGCTGTACCGCAAGGCTCATCAGGCGCGGCTACGCGAGGTCGTTCGGGACTAAGCCGATATATGGGTATATCGACGGCGACTGCACGGCGATTTTCCGAATGAAGTCGCCGAAAAAAGCGATTGTCGAGTTCGTTCTCGATACCAAGGGAAAGGAGCGTTTTCTGCACACGTTTACAATGGTGCAGAGCGGCGGTAAGTGGCTTGCCGATACATTCACTTTCGGCTCAAGCAAGAAAATATTCCGTGAGAAAACTCATATATAAACGGAGGTGATTATGGAAATAAATCCGCCGAATGGTATAAAAAAATCTCGGCTTTGAGGTATCGCTCAGAGATCCGCTGTATTATGAGCTTCGCGCCGAAGACAGCATAAGGATCTTGCTGCTGCCGAATGAGGAGCATATAACCTCGCAGCTGGCTTTTTCCGACGGGGAGAACCCCGCATATGGTTTTATTGTTGACGATATAGAAGCGATACGCAAAAAGCTGGTCGGCAATAATATCAAGGTAGGCGAAATGCTTGATTATCAAGGTCGTTCATTCTCATTTTTTGACTTGGACGGAAATAAGATCGATCTCTGGGAAGTATGAGAGATCAATAAAATAAATTATCAGGAGGAAATCAAAATGTCTAATGAATTGCAACTTAAGTACGGCTGTAACCCCAATCAGAAGCCGTCAAGAATTTTTATGGAGAAGGGCGAGCTGCCCATTGAGGTACTTAACGGCAAGCCCGGGTACATCAACTTTATGGACGCCTTCAACGGCTGGCAGCTTGTAAAGGAGCTTAAGGCGGCAACGGGATATCCCGCCGCGACCTCTTTCAAGCACGTTTCGCCCGCGGGCGCGGCTATCGGGCTGCCCCTTACGGATACGCTTGCAAAAATTTACTGGGTAGACGATCTGGGAGAGCTTTCTCCGCTTGCCTGCGCCTACGCCAGAGCGAGAGGAGCGGACAGAATGTCCTCCTACGGTGATTTTATCGCGCTTTCCGACAAGTGCGACGTGCCTACCGCGAAGATAATTCAGCGCGAGGTTTCCGATGGAGTTATCGCCCCCGATTACGAGCCGGAGGCTTTGGAGATACTCAAATCCAAGCGCAAGGGAACGTATAACATCATCAAGATAGACCCCGACTATGTTCCCGAGCCGATAGAGCGTAAGCAGATTTTCGGAATTACCTTTGAGCAGGGAAGAAACGAACTGGTGATCGATGACGCACTTTTCGCAAACCGACCCACCAAAAACAAGGAGATACCGCAGGCGGCGCGCAACGATCTGGCGATAGCTCTTATTACCTTGAAATACACCCAGTCCAACTCCGTGGCTTATGCCTGCGGCGGACAGGCAATCGGTATCGGCGCGGGACAACAGTCGCGTATTCACTGTACGCGTCTTGCAGGTACAAAAGCGGATAACTGGTATCTTCGCCAGTCACCCGCGGTTATGAACCTGCAGTTTGTTGACGATATCCGCCGCGCCGACCGTGACAACGCAATCGATCTGTATATAGGCGAGGATTACATGGACGTACTTGCGGAGGGCGAATGGCAGCGGATATTCAAGGTGAAGCCCGATGTGTTCACACGCGAGCAGAAGAGAGAGTGGCTTGATACCATGAAGGGAGTTGCTCTCGGTTCGGACGCGTTTTTCCCGTTCGGGGATAATATCGAGCGCGCTCACCGCAGCGGCGTTGAGTTTATCGCGCAGCCGGGCGGTTCTATACGCGACGACAACGTCATTGAGGTGTGTGATAAGTACGGTATAGCCATGGCATTCACGGGGATAAGACTGTTCCACCATTGATTGGGAGGTATAAAATGAAATTCAAGATCGGTGTTGGTATTCTCCTTTTCGGAATATTGCTTGCAAACGGCGCAGTGTTTGATATAGGAGGTTATTTATTTGTGGCAGGCATCGTCATAGGAGCAGTCGGGCTATCTATGATTACTTTTGAAAACGATAATGACAATACCAATGAACAGAAATAGCAGATTATAATTTCAAATAAAATTGCCGCACTGAAAAGTGCGGCTTTTTTATCCACCAGCGAAGCCAGTACTATAACTGTCAATTATCCTTTCAGTCCCCGTGCCTGCCTGTCCATATCCTCAATAACGATATCGTATATTTCGCCGAGGGTGCGGCAGTATTCCAGAACCTTCCACGGCTCGTTGGTGTGGTAGTGTATCTTGGCCACATCATCGTCGCATACCACAAGCAGACTGTCACCGACAAAATTGGCTACAAAATAGTCATAGATATCGTCCTCGTCAAGTTCTTTTCCGTCGATAAGAAGCTGGGTGTCGTATCTGTATTCGATCATTTCACTTTCTCCATTTCATTGATATAACAAACGCGGTGACGCTATGGGTGAGCGCTCCCAGGCTGATTATGTCGATACCTG
>CAMWLH010000382.1 GCA_947175045.1 uncultured Clostridia bacterium
ATGAGTCGTCGGCAGCGTCATATGTTTATAAGAGACAGGCCCGCACACTTTCAATTCCTGCGAATACGGATGTGTATGTTGTAGGCGACGTTTATATGAAGCAATTGGGCACCTCGGGCGGAAATCTGTTTGTAGGCGGTCATCTGTATCTTGAGGAAGACTTTAATTTTAACGGCTCGTCAGGCAATGTTTACCTTTCCAATATGGACGACTTCACACCGTCCGATAAGATTCATAGTTGGCTTGACTCGGGTTCGTACAGTACGCCCGACAGTCCGTCCCCGCTGTTCACAAAGAGCGAGATTATAGATAAGCTCAATACGGCTATTGGAAGCAACAGCTATCCCAAGTGGATTCCCGAGGTGGAGACAGAGGCTGTTGTAAACATAGCATTTAACTCGAATTGGCAGGATATTCCCGATCCTTATGATTCTGGCAAAATAATCCCGAACTCTTCAAGAGTGTTTGAAAGTGAGGCGCTTAAGTATTCCGAAACCAACAAAAGCTGTATAATCGGAAATATTTATGATGTAGGAGATAAAACCGTAGTTCCTCAAATTCCCTGGTACAATGGTGATGGAACAATCGGGGGATATGGTGATAACTCCTGGGCAGCATACGGGAATTACTATATCATTATCGACACAGGCGACAATCCCAATAACGTATTTACTGTTCGTCTGCTTGCAAACAGGGATTTTGTCAACGGAGTTGAGTCTCCTGAAGACAATAGGGCGGAAAAATATGACAACGATCCTGCCAATAAAGAGGAAAACGAGACATTTTCATGGGCACCATATCCCAATAATTTGACCTTCGGAGGTAAATTTACCAATGTGTTGATAAAGGGGCGCGGTACGGTTATATTTGATATACCCGAAGGCGTGACATATCAAGCAAGCACATTCGAATTTGTCGGGCACATGAACTGGTATGCTCTTTCCAGTATGGGAAATGACTTTAAAAATAACTCCGCAAAAGATAATGTTCTGAAATTGGTTCACACAAGCTGCACAGGAAGCAATGCGTGTGATTATACCGACAAGTATGACGACGGCAAGCCGGTGGAGGGCGGTTTCTGGTGTAAAACACATGAGTGTGTTGTAGAAAGCACTGCGGAAAGCGTTGAAAAGCTTAAAGATTCGTTTGAGGACGGCGTATGCCTATGCCATAACAGAGTGGGCAGAAAAGAAATTGACGCCATACCTAAACCCGACGTAAAGGTCACTTCCGCCGGAACAGATTATGAATTGGTGGATTATGTCGGTGAAGGCGACGCTCGTACATTTGTTTATCCGACAACAAATGTATGGTTTGTTTCTTGTGATGAGAATGCGGAAATAAGGCTGTCGGAAACCATTGATGGTCTTGGCATAATGCATGATAACACATTTGGTTTTATTTATGCGCCTTATATGACTTTCTCAGCAAAAACGTTTGACCTTACAGGCGGTTTGCGTATGGTCGGCGGGTTGATTGTTTCCGATCTGCTGATGAGTGACTTTTATACATTTCTATATGTAGCGCCAGAGAAGAACTATGCGGATCTGCTGGGTGATAACGCGCCGTCGCTTTTGCCGCAGGGCAACCGCACATGGCGCAAATATGGTTACTAATACAAGGAGGGAAAAGCAATGAGTAGAATTTTTTCAAAGCGCAGCGGTTTTACGCTGGTTGAAATTGTCGTTGCGTTCGGCGTTTTCGCGATAATGGCGGCTATGCTTGTCTCCTTGACGGGTCTTGCCGTAAAGCAGCGGCAGGCGAACTATAATTTCTCCAAGGAGCTCTCCAATCAGCAGGCATACCTTGCCTCTCATGAAAGGGAAACAGATTATGAATCGACGAATCCGGGCGGTACATTCCAGTTTGATTTTGGCAGCGGACTTAGTGCCACGTTAAACTACGGCACAGTTTACGCGACAGATGACGAAACGAGCGAGGGTGGCATAAGCTACTTTGTCGCAGACGCGGATTCTAATTCAAAGCCAACGCCAAGCTCGCCCGACGGTGATAAGGGAGGCGGAACAGGTCTCGCCCTTGCCGAAAAGGTAGATTCAAGGCTGTACGGTTCATCAAATTTTGACTATATCCGTATCAGAAACGTAAACAAGATAACGGATCCCGAAGTTTTGAGCGACTTAGGTGTTCCTGCGGGCTCCTCATTGTATACGCTTGACGTTTACGCTATGGACAACGCTGCCGCGGTAAGAAAAGAGGATACGCGTCTTGCGCGCAATTACAAAATGCGTTTTGAAAGCGATGTTCTCGATTGCGGTTATTATAATTCTGACAGCAGCGGCAATCCCAATAAGTTTATAAGCTATATGAATGCTTCTTTCCTCAGCAGCAGTGACGGAACATACAAGGTCTCGGGCGGCGGAAATAATCAGTTTGAGATACTGCCCTGCTCAAGTGATACGGTAAGAGTCAGCATACCGCACGGTGCGATAAGCAAATATTTCGACACCAAGGGTGGCAGCTATAATATAAACAACTGCTTCCCCGGTATTGAATCAACATTTTATGTGGTGCTTAAGGGCGATGTTGAACTTACTGCGGCTTCCTTTGGCGAAAACTGTTACAGCAAGGTAGAGTACGGCGTGACCAATTATTATTACACGCCCGTAAAGGCAATTGTGACCAATACCGATGAGAACGGTAAAGTAACATCTACCGAAAACATTAACCTTATCAATGTTTATGGAGCGTTCAAAAAGGGCGACACTGTGATAAATAAGCCGGACGAGGGAGAGGGTGACTGATGATGAAACGCATTAAACGCCTTCTGCTTTGCCGAAAAAACGGCGGCTTCACGCTGGCTGAGATGATTATCTCCTGTGCGCTGCTGGGCATTCTGATGCTGGGAATTGTCATGTTCGTTT
>CAMWLH010000383.1 GCA_947175045.1 uncultured Clostridia bacterium
TCCGTGCTTCCGCCGCAGCTGATATCCTGTTTTTCCGCGTTCTGAAAGTCTTTTTTCTTAAGGAAGTTTATTTTGCCTGTGGTCTCCACTATCGCATAATGTATCTCGGTAATATCAAAAATCTGCTGCTCCCGCATTGCCTCCACAAGGTCGTCCACTGTGTAGCGCAGGCGGCGCATTTCCCGCTGCAGTATCATTCCCTCGGAGATTATGACCCGCGGGCTGCCTATCATCAGCTTGCGGAATTTGGCGGATTTCATCATGATTCCCGACATAATAACATCAAGACAAACCAATGTCAGAATGGGAACTATGCCCATTATCATGGGCATGGAGCTGTCCTCTACGGGGATCGCCGCGATGTTTGAGATAAGAATAGTCACCACAAGCTCCGAGGGCTGGAGCTCTCCAAGCTGACGCTTGCCCATCAGCCTTAAGGAAAACGTGATAACCACATAAAGTATAACGGCTCTGATCAGTACAACTGCCATAAAAATACCTCTTTAATCAGTTTTTCGGGATTAGTTTGCCGCAAACCGTCCATAATATTCACAGATGATTTAACATAATTTTCATTTTCCCCCTTGAAAAATTTCCCCGAATGGAGTATAATGTAGTATGTATAGTATTCGGAAATATAATACCGGCGCAGCGAAGCAACGTTCAAAAAACAGCAACGCCCCGCCCACGCAGGGAAATTTTTTGCGGGAGCCCGACGCGGCGAACGGAGCGAAGCGAAGTGAGCCGTGGCTGGCGGGTCGCAAAAAATTTTTTAAAATAAGGAGAAAGTATGTTCAGAGGGCCTATTTACGATTTGTTTGGATTTATACGGGGAGAAGAGAGTATACAGATGGTGATAATCTCCTTTTTCTCGGTTCTGGTTATAATTATGGTGCTCAACCCCATTCACGAGTGCGCTCACGCGCTGACGGCGAAGCTGTTGGGCGACGATACGGCGGAAAAGCGCGGCAGAGTTACGCTAAACCCCTTTGCGCATATAGATCCGATGGGCGCTGTGCTGATGTTCCTGTGCCGTTTCGGCTGGGCCGATCCCGTGCCGGTCGACCTGAGGAAGTGCCGCAAGGTGTCCATGCGCACCGCGAACATACTGGTGTCGCTGGCGGGTCCTGTGTCGAACATACTTATGGCGCTGGTTATAATTATTATCACAAAGCTGATATGGCTTGCCGCCCCGGATAACGAGACCATGTATATTATCTCTATGGGACTTTATCTCACCGCGAGGATCAGCCTTAATCTGGCGGTGTTCAATCTTATACCCATTCCCCCGCTGGACGGCTATCATGTGCTGTCAACGTTCCTGTCGCCCAAGGCTATGGCGTTTGTGGAGCGCAACGCGCATATAATCCGCTGGGTAATGCTTTTCCTGTTGGTGGGCGGACTTCTCAGCGTACCGCTCAGCTACGCGTCCAACGGACTTTTGTTCCTGTTGGATAAGCTGACGTTCTTTTTGGGTTAAGGGATATGACGGAGCTTAATTTCAAGCTGGAAATATTTGAAGGTCCCCTTGATCTGATGCTGGCGCTGATTCAGAAGCACAAGCTGAATATACAGGATATCGAGATAAGCGTGCTGCTGGAGCAGTTTATGCTCTACCTTGAAAGAATGAGCGAGGCGGATATAGATATCACAGCGGATTTTCTGGAAATGGCGGCAAGGCTGATACTGATAAAATCCGCCGCGCTGCTGCCCAAGGAGGAGACCGAGGCGCTTAAGCGGGAGCTCCAGGGCGCGCTGATAGAATACGCGCTGTGCAAGACCATGGCGGAGCGCTTGAAAAAGCGCTTTGAGGGCGATACCGTATTCGTAAGGGAGCAGATGGAGATAGAGATCGACTCGGTGTACCGCAAAACTCACCAGCCCGAGGAGCTTACGCACGCCTACTCCACCCTGTCGGAGCGCAATATAAAGCGGGCTTCCTACAGCCCCAAGTCTATCCGCCCGATAGTAGCGAAAAGCTATGTGACGGTGTTTACGGGAATTATGACCGTGCTGAAAAGCCTCAGAAGAAAGGGCAGCGTTACCATGGAATCCCTTTACAGCGGGCAGCCGCGCTCCCGCAAGGTGGCGACATTTCTGGCGATTCTGGAGCTGTCCAAGGAGGGCAGGATAATCATATCCGAGGACGGCGGGAGCGTCCGTATGGCGACTGCCGCCGACAGAGCGGCTCACAGCGCGGATATATCGGAGGACGGCAATGAAATTCAGTGAAGGAATGGCAACGGTCGAAGCGGTGCTGTTCGCCAGCGGAGAGCCTATCGAGGCGGATAAGCTAGCGGCGGCGGCTGAGATCGAAAAGGAAACGGTAATAAAGCTCATCGACAGGCTCAACGACAGGTATTCCGAGCAGGGCAGCTCACTGGTGGTAAAACGGCTCGGGGAGTCCTATCAGATGATGACGCGACCCGAGTTCGCGCGGAATATAAAGTCGGCTCTTGAAAACAGACGACAAGCACCGTTGTCACAAGCGGCGCTGGAGGTTCTGGCAATAGTCGCTTATAATCAGCCCGTAACAAGGGGCTTTGTGGAGCAGGTTCGCGGGGTGGACAGCTCGGGCGTGGTAAAGAGTCTTACGGAGCGTAATCTGCTGGAGGAATACGGCAGACTGGAGGACGTTCCCGGCAGACCTATCGCGTACAAAACGACGGATAATTTCCTGCGCTGCTTCGGGCTGAACAGCCTTGATGCGCTCCCGCCTATCCCCAACAGCACCGATCAGATAGATTTCGACGAATACGACGAAATGCAGGAAAGTGGCGAGAGCTTTGACGCCCCGGAGAACGAGGACGCTGCAGCCAACCAATAAAGCCTAGAAAATAAAAGGGTGATTAACCTGTGGGGAGGCTGTA
>CAMWLH010000384.1 GCA_947175045.1 uncultured Clostridia bacterium
TTGCGAAAAATTCCTGCGTCATTATTACGTCGCTATAACTTTTTATACAGACTGAGGTTAAACTTACTATTTTACCCATTATCAAACAGAAAGCGGGGCAGCCCGCGCCAAGACCGCCCCGCACCAATCATGCAGACCTATATTTTCTGTGAAAACACCAAGCCAACACAGCGCATACCACTATTCCAACGGCATATGGAACAGCAAGCAGAAACGCGGTGCTTGCGGGTGCGCTGTAACACCCATACCGTGTCCCCCACAGCATATCACAATAGCTGTACGCGGTCACGGCGCACATGACGTCCGACAGCAATACCGCAAGTCCCGCGAAAACACAGAACAAGCATTTGTACCTTTTCATTCGGTTTACCTCCTATCTCTTTCGGAATATCAGAAAAATTCCAATCGCCATAAGCGATACAAAAAGGATAACGAGTATACCGCTGCCGTTCAGGGTTATCATGGACGATTCGCTCACCTTGTCGGCAGCCGACGGCTGCACGACCATCAGAATACCGAACACTATCAGACAGACCGCTCCGAGGATACACAGCCCTATGCCGACCCTGCCGCCCGTCTGCACGGGCTCATTCGGCTTTGCGCTGTCAGCAGTATCGGTTTTACCGCCCACCAGCTCGTCCACCGTGATATTAAAGTATTCGCTCAGCGCCTTCAGCTTATCCAGCTCGGGAGTTGACAGACCTCCCTCCCACTTAGATATCGCCTGCCGCGAAACTCCTATCTTCTCCGCAAGCTGCTCCTGTGAGAGTCCGCATTTTCGTCTCAACTCATATATTTTTTCCGACAGCATATAACTCCTCCTTCAATAAAATTATACCGCGCCGCGCCGTGGAACACTATCAACTGCTGCTTAAAATTCCGCAACCGGCGGTTGCATATGCAGAAAACGCAACAAAATTATATGCCGTCAACACTTACCGAATGTCATACAAAAGATTTCTCAAGGCTCATTGCCACCTCCGCCGCTTCGGAGATATCCCGCGCCACATTTTGCGCCGCGTTGCCGAGCACCGCTTCGCTCTGGTGACCGCACGAAACGGGTACGCAGGCGCAGCCCGCGGCGGCAGCCACTTCAAGATCGTGCAGAGTATCGCCTATAAAAACTACTTCGTCCTTATCGAGCTTATTTTCATATATCCAACTCAAAGCCAGCTCGGTCTTGCTCTCGGCGAAATGTCTCTCGAACCCCAGAATATCCGTAAACCGCCCCTCTATCCCAAAACGCCTCACCTGCCCGACAAGGCTCTTCCGCTCCGACGCGGAAAGTATTATCTGCCTTACGCCGCGCGCCGAAATCTCCTCCAGCGCCTCTGCCGCCCCCCGAGCCAATCCCGCCGCCTCAACAAGCGAGTAATACTCCCCGATAAACTCCATAGCGGGCTTTTCAAAATCCACCTTTCGGAAATCAAATCCCGCCCTCTCGTAATAATCTCTTACGGGGAAGCAAAATATCTCACGGTAGCGCTCCCTGTTCAGCCGCGCCAGACCATAGCGCTCCAGCACGCGGTTCATGGCTTCAATACTTACCTCCACATCGTCCAGCAGAGTGCCGTTCCAATCCCATACTATAACCAATTCCGAACTACTCCTTTATCGCCGCCAGCTCCTGCGCCCTCATACAAAAATCATAAAACGGAGCTATCCTCTTGAAATCCCGCCCCACCTTTTCTGTCAGCTTGTCCGAAAACATCACCGCGGGGTCGTTGGTGAAAAAGCTCACGCCGTATTCCTTTCTGTTGAGCCAATCTCGCTTTTCGGGAGGCTGCTCGGGGAAACGCTCCCTTTTGTACAGCTCCCCGTACATCTCAAACGTTCTCTGACTCTTTACCGCCTTGTACGCCTCGGCATAAACGGGATCATCCCCGATTATCATCTTCCTTATCGCTTCCTTTATCCCGCCGTCCGCGCAGTAGTAGCCGCAGCCGTATCCTATTCCGCCCGCTCCCACCGAAAAATAATACCCGGGGTGCCCCGCCCACGCGTTTGGACGCTCCCTCGCAAAGGTATACCACACCTCGTCGCGGAACACCGAATCCCTTGCGTACCTCGCGTCTCGGTATATCCGCGATATCCTCTTGGGATCGCATATTATCAGCCTGTCTATCTTCCCCATCACGGGAGCCAGCTCCGCCACCAGCTCGCTTAAAGGCTCAATCACATACCTTTTGTAATCCTGTTTGTGCTCATTGAACCAATCGCGGCTGTCATGCAGTCTGTTCTCAAATAAAAAATCAAGCGTATTCTGTGTAAACCCCATTTATATCTCCTTATTATAAAGAAATTTTCGCGACCCGCCCAAGTAACACTCCGCTTCGCTCCGTGTCACTTGGGCTCCCGCGGAAAATTTCATGCGAGGGGAAGCGCCGCACTTGGCGAACGTTACTTTGCTGCGGGAGCAAAGCCGCGCCCCCGTTTGCATTTGATTTTCTTTTTTACTTTTTCCTGCTTTTTCGCGCGGTCAGATTAAAGCTGTTAAGCGTCATTCGCCTTATCTCCTCGTCGGGCACGTCCGAATCCAGATAGACCGTGTTCCAATGCACCTTATTCATATGATACCCCGCGGTGATACCCTCAAACGCCTTTCGCAGGAACTCCGCTTCAAGAGGGTCGCACTTGAGATCGACTATCCATTTCCCGTCGAGCTCCATGACTGCCGCGAACCATTTTCGCGTGTCGCTGTGGCGGCATACCCACGATTTGAAATCGTCATTAAACGGCTGATCTGTTTCCGAGCCGCTTATACCACGGCAAAAATCAAGGAACCGATCCTTAGTCACCCTTGATATCCTCCCTTGACACTTCTTTGCGTATATACAGCATAAACAGTATGTTATGGCATACCGTTT
>CAMWLH010000385.1 GCA_947175045.1 uncultured Clostridia bacterium
GCTTTTAAATATGTTGACAAGAATTAAATGATTTAAAAGAATTTCAAAATTCCCGCAATCACTCTCGGTCGTTCGCTGCGCTCACTCCCTGCGAGTAATTGCGGGAACCGGTCAGAATTTTCGCAGAAAATTCTGACGCTTTTTGAAATTCCGATGCATCGGATAGATGTTGCTTGTATCTTGTCCCTAAAAGCTCAGCTTTTCCACATAGAGATTCTCATACTCCTCAAGAATCCGCTCCGTGATATCCTCAGCGTTTTCGGCAAGCTGCACCGCGCGCTCCAGCTCGCGACCGTTTTCCGCGCACATTATCAGTCCCTGCTCCGTTGAATTGCGGCAGAAGCCCGTTTTGCACTCAAACCGCGGCACAGCGCCTATCGCTATCATTGAATCCGCGCCGCGGGCAAAGGGCTCCCCCGAAAGAAACGCCGCCGAGAACTCCCCCGCCTCACGCAGAAAAAGCTCGAATGCCGCCGCGCTGCGCGCCTTGTCAGTCTGTACCGCTCTTAAGTCCCGCTGGGTTATATAAAAATCCTCTCCTATGTAAAAATTATCGCGGTCGAGCATTATCCCGTCCTTGTCCGCGATACCCTCTCCGATCATCATTTCCGCCGCCTGGACAAGCGCCGAGGGAGCTATCCCTATACTTTGAGCGTCCCCGACCACGCCGTAGCACAGCGTGTCCCCGTCGCGCTTCACCTCGTCGATAGCGCCGCGCTCGCATATTACCCCGCTTTCCGCAGCAGAGCCGTCAAACGCTCCCATAAGCGGAAACGAGGCGCACTTTACCTTTTTATCCGATAGCCCCGCGATCCCCACGCACAGCCGCCCCCCGAAATCCGCCGCAAGCCCGCTGTGCGGCAGAGTGAGCAGTGACGCGGTAAAGCGTCCGCCTATTGCCGCGGAAATAATCGGCATTACAAAAATTTCCGTTTCGGGGCTAAGATGAAGCTCCAAGGGCGAGATCGCTTCCTCGATATACACCGAGAGCGCCACCGACGCTGCAAAGCCCACCTTTTTCACCGCGCCCGCGCCGATACCGTATTCCTGCATTGAAGAGCCCAGCAATCCCGCAAGACCCTGCGTGATATCCCCCTTGCGCTCCCCGAAAAGCACCGTTCTCGCATAGCGCCTTGAAAGTGACAGATCGTAGAACACCAGACTTATTGAATTATCAGTGATGTCAAACACCGCCGCAAGGCTGTTGCTGCGCTCGCTGCGGTATTTCTCGCGGAAGATCAGCGGCTTGTTTATCATAATCTCGTTCCTTTCAGGTTTTTTAGCGTTTGATTTCATACTGCATCTAAACACTTTAATTATATCACATTTGTCGCACTATTTCAATAGCTTAATAAAGTAAAAACATACTTTTTGAGCGGCATAAATAAACACGCTCTTTTTACAAAATATATTGAAATCCGACGCAAATTCTGCTATAATATAGTAAGAATAAAATCAACGGAGGATACCGCCATGAACGGAAATTTCAACCACCTTATAGATATGGACGACTACACCGTATCCCATTGGAACGCCATAATCGGGCTTGCGCAGGATATTATACGCCGCCCCGAGAGCTATTCCGACAAATGCAGGGGCAAAATCATGGCGACGCTTTTCTATGAGCCGTCCACGCGCACCCAGATGAGCTTTCAGGCGGCTATGATACGGCTTGGCGGCAGCATTATCGGCTTTGACAACCCGAGCAATTCCTCCGTGGCAAAGGGCGAAAATCTTAAGGACACCATTAAAATAGTAAGCAGCTACTCCGATATACTTGTTATGCGGCATACGCAGGAGGGCTCCGCGAGAGCCGCTTCGCTGGCGGCTGACTGCCCCGTGATAAACGCGGGGGACGGCGGGCACCTTCACCCGACACAGACCCTCACCGACCTGCTGACGCTGAAAACCGAGCTTGGTCGGCTGGACAACCTTACCGTCGGACTTTGCGGCGACCTGAAATACGGGCGCACCGTGCACTCGCTTCTTAAGGCTCTGTCCTGCTACCCCAACAACAAATTTATCCTTATCTCCACGGATAATCTGGCTCTGCCCTCTTACATAAAGGACGTGCTTTCGGCGCGGGGCTGCGAGTTCCGCGAGGTTCGCACCATAGACGAAGTCATGCCCGAGCTTGATATGCTCTATATGACGCGGATACAGCGGGAGCGCTTTGACAGCGAGGAGGAATACGAGCGCCAGAAGGACGTTTACAAGCTCACCGCCGCAAAAATGCGGCTCGCGAAAAAGGATATGATAGTCATGCACCCGCTGCCGAGGGTAAACGAGATAGAGGTCGGGGTGGACGACGATACGCGCGCCGCCTATTTCCGCCAGGCGCTCAACGGAATGTACGTCCGTATGGCGCTGATACTTACAACGCTCAACAACGAGCCGTCGGGCAAGCCGCTGCTCACGGGAACGGTTCATAAGGACGTCTGCTGCTCCAACAAAAAATGCGTGACGCAGACGGAGCTTTATCTGCCGCACAGCTTCCGCAAATTCGGGGATATACTCATTTGCGAGTACTGTGATGAGAGAATACTTTTATAACTGAATTTACGGAGGTCAGCAATGAAGAAAATGATTTTGGGAACAGGTCTTTTATTGAGCGGCGTTGTTGGATTTGCAGGTTGATGTATTGCTGCAACTCAAACCGTTGAGGCAGGCTCAAAAAGCAGTATTTGGGGTGTCTTAACGGCGAAGATTGGATCGTTCTTTTCGTTTTTGCAGCAATGACTATTGTTGGTTTAGTTATTGCCATACGAGCAATGAAAGAAGAAAAATAAACTTTTATATAGCAAAAAGCCCGGGACACCCCGGGCTGTCGCATCCCAAAACGCACTTATATCATG
>CAMWLH010000386.1 GCA_947175045.1 uncultured Clostridia bacterium
CGGAACCCGCCGAAGGCGGGTGCAGTGGTGCGGAAAATTCGCATTTAAATAATTTCAAAATTCCCGCAGACTCGACCTTTTTGAAATTCCTGCGTCGATATTACGTTGCTATTACTTTTTCGGTTTCCCATTCCTCTATGGCTTTAAATACCTGCTGCGTTCTCTGCTCTGCGAGCTCGGGCGAGACATCGGGAGAATACGCCGACGGCGCGTTGGGAAGCCCCGCCAGCATGGCGCACTCGTACTCCGTAAGCTCCGACGGAGCCTTTCCGTAATACCCCTCCGCTGCCGCCGCAATACCGTAGTAGCCGCTGCCGAAATATATCGTGTTCACATACAGCTCGAATATCTCATTCTTGCTGTACTGCTTTTCAAGAGCGAAAGCGGCGTATATCTCGGCGAATTTCCTCTCGGGTCTTTTCTCCTGCGTGAAAAAAAGATTTTTGGCGAGCTGCTGCGTTATGGTGCTTCCGCCCTGCTCAAAGGAAAGCGTGCGGATATCATGCCAGAGCGCCCTGCCTATCGACAGAAGATTTATCCCGCAGTGGGTGTCGAATTTCCTGTCCTCCACCGCCTTTACCGCGTTTATGTAGTACTCGGGGAGCTCCGTAACAAGCACGAAATCCTCCCTTTGTCGGATAAGCTCCACCGTGGCTTCCATGGGATTTTCCTCCATAGCGTCATTATACAATATAACGCCCTTTACCGCGAAATACCCCAGAATTATCACCGCCGCCAGCGCAAGCCCCATTCCTATCCTGAATATCCATAAAGCCGTCTTTTTAATCACCTTCATAGCGACCGCCTCCCAGCCTATCCAACAGCTTATCCGTAACTCCCATCACTCCCCACAAAGCCGCGAAGCATATCACTGCGGGCACCGCGAAGATACCTATAACAACAAAGCTGATCGCGTGCACGGCTTTGTAAGTTATTTTCCCTTTCCTTTTACGCATAATGTTCCCCTTTTGTATTACAATTGCAGTTTGTGTATTGATGTTGCAAGAGGTAAATGGTTTAAAAGAATTTCAAAATTCCCGCAATCACTATCCGCTTCGCTCCACTCCAACCACTCCAACCACTCCAAGTGATTGTGGGAACCAATCGGAATTTTCTACGAAAATTCCGACTTTTTTTGAAATTCAAATGCGCGTGCGCAATGCCGCTCTACCTTTCCTTGCTGCTGACGATACTGTAATAGCTCCTTGAGGTAATTATATATACCGCGATATACAGTATCGCGAACACGATATAGCAGCACACCGTTACCAGCGCCAGAAATACCGTATCGGTCATGGCGAACAGCCTTAGCAGCTTGGATATTATCGAGAACGCAAAGGCAGTGTGTATCCCCGCCGCGATAAGCGGCATAAAGAATACCGTCAGCACCTGCGAATTTATCGATTTGCGTATCTCCTGCTTGGTCATGCCCACCTTTTGCAGTATCTCAAAGCGCCTGTTGTCCTCAAAGCCCTCGCTTACCTGCTTGTAGTACATTATCAGCACCGCCGCGAGTATGAACACGCTCCCCAGCAATATACCAAGGAAAAACAGTCCGCCGTACAGCGCGTAAAAGTCCGCGCGTTCGGATTCAACGCAGTTTCCGGATACCGCGGTATCAAAATAGCCGCTGTCCTCCGAAAACGGTCCTGCCTCGTCCCAGATGCCGTGCCTTATATCGTCGTATATCTCCAGCTTTTTATCCTCGTCACAGTCAAGGTCAAAGCCATAGTAAAAGGTTATCCGCGAGGGATATTCGTACACCTCAAGCTGAAAATCATAGATATCCTCCAGAACTCCCATATCCTTGACAAAAAGGTACATCGACGGCATGATATCCGCCGCGTCGTTGCCTATGATCTCAAAGCTCCCGAGCTGCTTTTTTATATTGAACGTCCCAAACCCGTCCAGCCTGAGCGTGTCAGAGTTATAGGGTTTCATTTTGCAGTAGATAATCGCCTCGTCCTCCGCGAGCTCTATGTTCTCGCCCGTAAACTCCCTATACTCCGAAGCGGGTATAACATAAATGCTTCTCACGTCGCTGATAAGGTCGGAATCATACCGCGGCGACAGTGATACCTCGCTTCCGTCAAACGCTCCCGCTATCGACAGGTAGGTATAATTGAGCTCGTTGAGAGGTTCTTCTCCGTATTCGGCGACTCTCTCATGAATGTAGTCAATAAAATGCGGCATAGCGTCGTCCAGCATTGATTTAAGCGTGATGTTCTCCGATCTCACCATATGGGGCGACAACTCTATATCCCGCGGATAGCGCTGCAGCAATATCTTTTCCTCGCCGGCGTAAAGGCAGATGGTGGAGGAAAGCGTTACCAGCACCATTGTCGACAGTATGCAGATGGAAGCCAGACCCACGCCGTTGCGTTTCATACGGTAGGTCATCTGCGATACTGAGATAAAATGGCTTGTCTTGTAGTAGTAATTCTTGTTTTTTTGCAGCAGCTTGCAGTAAGCAACCGAGCCCGCTATAAATAAAAGATATGTTCCGGCTATTACCATAAGAACCGCCAGAAAAAAAGCGAAAACAGCCGTGATGGGCTCCTTTATAGCTATCGCCATATAGTAAGCCGTTCCGAGCAAAACAAGCCCCAGCAGCGCGGAAATTATCTTTGCCTTGGGCGGACGCTCCCCCGCGCTCTCGCTGTGCAGAAGCTCGATAGGTCTCGCCTTGAAGACCTGCCGCAGTGAGTTGAGCAGTATCAGAAAGAAGATGATCCCATACCATATCGCCGCCAGCACCATAACAAAGGGATTTACCTCGAAAGCGACGGCGGTCTGCTCCCCAAGCATTTTAGCCGCCCCGAGCATGGCGAGCTTTGAGAACAATATCCCCG
>CAMWLH010000387.1 GCA_947175045.1 uncultured Clostridia bacterium
AAGATTTATGCCCACAAATGGCTTTGCACAGCCGTTTGTGGGCATAATATCTTTTTGGTAACAATTAGTTGGTGCTGCTGACCGGACTTGAACCGGTACGGTATCACTACCGAGGGATTTTAAGTCCCTTGCGTCTGCCGATTTCGCCACAGCAGCATAAAATACATTTTGTTCTGCGAGTTGACCGTGAATCATATCCTAACTTCAAACCGATTGTGAAATATATTATACCATAAATCTTTCTGTATGTCAATTAGATTTGCCGATTATTTGTTAAAAATACACATAACATCTTGCGCTATGACAGTATACTTTATAATTTGTTACAGAAACCAGTTGATATTTAAAGCAGTACACCCTGTGCAGCTATCGCATAAAGCGCAACATACTTCATCAGATTTTCAAATCTGCCTAACTTAGTAGCTTAGGTCAACACTTTATATACAGGCTGAGCGGCACTGCAAAACAGTGCCGCCGTTTTTAACACCCCTTCTGCCGCTTGCCGACAATATAATCGCAGATCACATTCGCACTCTCCTCCAAGCCTATTGAGCTGTCCAGCATAAGCTCGTAGTTATGCCTGTCTCCCCAATCCAGGGACGAAATATTTTTGTAGTAAGAGGCTCTCGCTTCATCGGAGCGGTGAACGTTTTTCCTTGCTTCCTCCGCGCTGTCACCGTATATTTCCATTACACGCCCGATCTTATATTTCTCGTCGGCGTATATGAAAACACGAACCACGTCCTTATTGTCCCGCAACACATAATCAGCGGCTCTGCCGACGATAACGCAACTGCCGTTATCCGCGATCTTGCGTATCACCTTGTCCTGCGCCGCGACAGCCTGCTGAACAACATCGGTGCTGAGATAAAGGCTTTGCAGCATTGCCGGAGCGTTTGAGTTTATATCGGAGATAAATTCCTTATCCAGCCCGCTTTCCTGCGCGGCGAGAGCGGTCATCTCCTTATAATAGAAAGGAATACCCAGCCTTTCCGCGACCAGCTTTCCGATCTGCTTGCCGGAGGAACCGTGCTCTCTCGCGATAGTGATTATCACACCCTTGTCCGACGGCTTCAATACCGCGTCGGAGGTATCGTCGGAATGGCTGACCTTAAGAGTTTTCATAAAGGACACCGTAAGAGCGGCGGCAACTATCATCGCGATAAGGTCTGCGGCGGGCGCCGCGAACAGTATACCCTCTACCCCGAAGAAAACAGGAAGCGTTATTATCAACGGGATAAAACAGATAATATCCCTTATCATTGACGCGACCACCGCACGGATAGGTTTACCAACTGCCTGAAAAAATATCGATGTCATTTTTATCGTGCAGGTAAAGGTAACAAGGCAAAGGAATATGCGGAAGGTCAGCTCGCCGAATTGCCAGTAGTCGTCGGGGTTGGGTATGTTTGTTGGAGCGCCGAACATTCCAACAACGGCGCGGGGAGCAAGCTCGAACAGCAGCGTCGAAGCAAGCCCAATAACTACCGTGCAGAACAGTATTTTTCGGTAGAGCTCCTTTACGCGGTCATAACGCCTTGCGCCCATATTATAGCTTATAATGGGCTGACAGCCCAGAACGATACCCACGACAAGATTTACTACCACCGTGAACACCTTGCTCTCTATGCCGATTATCGCGATGGGGATATCCACGCCGTAGTGGGATTGAGCTCCGTACTTTGCCAGCATAATATTGCAGACCAGGGAGATTATAACTATCGTCATCTGCGTGATAAAGGACGACATACCGAGCTGCAGCGCTCCCGAAAACGCTTTGAAGCTCGGGATAAAGCTCTTCAACTTCAGTTTGAATGTCTTGGTGCGGAAGAAGTAGACAAGAGTAACGACAAACGATACCGTCTGTCCGGTGACTGTCGCCAGTGCCGCGCCGAACATTCCCCATTTTGTGCCGAAAATAAATACGGGGTCGAGAATTATATTGGTAAGCGCGCCCGCCAGCATTGAAGCCATAGACCACGCGGGAGTTCCGTCCGCGCGTATTACGGCGTTCATCATATTCGCCAGCATGAATATCGGGAAAAACGCGAGTATCAGATCAAAATACTCGATTGCGTAATCGATACTGTTTTCCGAAGCTCCGAACAGGGTAAGTATCTGCGTTTTCAGCGGATAGAAAACCGCCATAAGAATGATACCGCAGATAAGGGTGATAACTATACCCGTTCCTATCGATCTGTGGGAGTTCTGCGAATCGTTCTTGCCTTGACATATATTCAGATACGCCGCGCAGCCGTCTCCGAAGCACCACGCGAACGCCTGTGCGATAATGAAAATGGGAAACACCACGCCCGTCGCGGCGTTTCCGAGCGCGCTAAGCTCGCTGTTGCCTATGAATATCTGGTCGACGATATTATAAAGCGCGCTCACAAGCAGTGACAGCACGCAGGGTACGGAAAATTTCACCATCAGCTTTGATATCTTTTCCGTTCCCAGAAATTGAGAAGTCTGTTCCATAAAGTCCTCCGATAAATTATTTGGAGTCTTTATCTGATACGAATTCACAATCTTCGTATAGACATCTTTGCAAAAATCCCACACCTATTACTTCGTCAAATCTCCTTGGCGTACATACAGTACGCCTGCGTCAATTTTCCTTGTACAAGGTGCGGTCTTTTCGCAAATCTTGTCTATACTACGACCATGAATTAGTATGAGAAAAGCTGCCTGAAAACTCGCCGCATAGAAAAAGCGCAGAAATCGTCGTGATTTCTACGCTTTAAGCTGTTCGACAGTAATTATTATATCAAAAATCCGCCGATATTTCAAAGGGATTTTTTGACAAAAAAAATTTTTTTTTTTTTTTTTTCAATGACATTTTTAAATAAATA